>JANMWV010000060.1:0-8903 GCA_031394165.1 Actinomycetes bacterium | reverse complement strand
GCCGCCCGGCAGAAGGACCTGCCGCTCCTCACGGCGGGCGTGCTCGTCGTCGGCATCACGTACCTCGTCGTGACGCTGATCGCCGACATCCTCTACGCCCTCCTCAACCCGCGTATCCGTCTCGGAACCGTCGAGTGAGCTCGGTCGAGACGGCACCGGCCGTACCGGTCCGGTCCGAGTCGAGGACCGCGCGCTCGGAGCGGCTGCAGCTGCTCATCCACTCGCCCACGGTGATCATCGGCGGGGTCGTCGTTCTCTTCTGGGTCTTCTGCGCACTCTTCCCCGGCGTGGTGACGCCGCACGACCCGATCTTCGACAACCAGTTCACGACGAACCTCAAGCCGACCTGGGCGCACCCGTTCGGGACCGACACGAATGGTCGCGACATCCTGTCGCGGGTCCTGGCCGGATCGCGCAACGTGCTCCTGATTGCGCCGATGGCCACGCTGCTCGGAACGGTGCTCGGGACGATGCTCGGGCTGGTGACGGGGTACTTCCGCGGCGTCGTCGACGACGTCGCCAGCCGTGTGATCGATGCAGTCCTGTCGCTGCCGCTGATCATCACGGCGATCCTCATCGTCACCGCGATCGGGAAGTCGGGCACGTGGGTGGTCGTGATGATCATCGGGTTGATCTTCAGCCCGGTGGTCTCGCGCACGGTGCGGGCCGCGGTGCTCACCGAGGCGGAGTTGGACTACATCAAGGCGGCGCGGCTCCGCGGCGAGCGCGCCCCCTACATCATGTTCTCGGAGATCCTCCCGAACGTCATGTCGCCGGTGGTCGTGGAGTTCACCGTGCGCCTGGGCTACGCGATCTTCACCGTCGCCTCGCTGACGTTCATCGGCTTCGGCGTCGCCGCCCCTTCGCCTGACTGGGCCGCGCAGATCAACCAGTACTGGACGCTGATCGACCCGTACTGGTGGATGACGTTCTTCCCGGCGCTTGCGATCGCGAGCCTGGTGATCGCCGTGAACCTCGTCGCCGACGGCATCCGGGAGGTGTACGAGCGATGAGCGCGGCCGCTGCGCGCGCGCTCGACGTCTCGGACCTCGAGCTCGTGTACCGCGTGCGCGGGATCGACCGGCCGGTGCTCCGCGGCGTGTCGTTTGCGGTCGAGCGCGGCCGCTCGTACGGCCTCGTGGGCGAGTCCGGCTGCGGCAAGTCCACCGTCGCGCTCGGGATCGTGCGGTATCTGCCGCGCAACGGACGCATTTCCGGGGGCGCCGTCTCGGTCGCCGGCCAGGACGTGCTCGGGCTCGGAACGCGCGAGCTGCGTGCGTACCACGCGCGCACCGTCTCGATGGTCTACCAGAACCCGGCCTCGGCCCTGAACCCCGGCATGCGCGTCGGCGCGCAGGTCGCCGAGGCGTTCACCGTGCTCGGCATGGCCCGCGGGGAAGCGGGCGACCGCGCTCGCGCGGCGCTCGCGCG
Organism: Actinomycetes bacterium; assembly: GCA_031394165.1. Classification (GTDB taxonomy): domain Bacteria; phylum Actinomycetota; class Thermoleophilia; order Gaiellales; family Gaiellaceae; genus Palsa-739. Next base: position 7,472 of record JANMWV010000060.1, on the reverse strand, counting down.
GGTGCAGATCGCCGACCCCTCGAGCGTGATGAGCCGCTACCCGCACCAGCTCTCGGGCGGCATGCAGCAACGCGTGGTGATCGCGATGGCCCTCGCGAAAGACCCTGCCCTCCTGATCCTCGACGAGCCGACGACCGGGCTCGACGCGACGGTCGAGGCCGAGGTGCTCGACCTCGTCGCGCAGCTCCAGGCGGAGCTCGACACGGCCGTCCTGTTCATCAGCCACAACCTCGGCGTCATCTCCAAGATGTGCAGCCGCGTCGGCGTGCTCTACGCCGGCCGCCTGGTCGAGGAGGGCCCGGTCGAGACCGTCCTCCACGACCCACGCCACCCGTACACCGTCGGCCTGCTGCGCTGCATCCCGCGCGGCGGTGTGCGCAAGGACCACGGGCGGCTCGACACGATCCCGGGCTTCCTGCCCAGCCTCGGCGCCGACATCCCGGGCTGCGTGTTCGCCGACCGCTGTGCGCTCGCGGACGACCGGTGCCGCACGGAGGAGCCGGCCATCACCGACGTCGCGCCGGGTCATCTCGCCCGCTGCTTCCACCACGACCGCGCCGGCGAGCTGCCGCGCGAGGAGGTCGCGAACCTGACGCTGCCGCCCGTCGACCGTGCCGCCGCGCCCGTCGTCAGGTTCGACGATCTCGGCAAGATCTTCCACCAGCGCGGCCAGGACGTCCGGGCGCTCTCCGGCGTCAGCGCGGCGATCTGGTCGGGCGAGACCCTCGGGCTGGTCGGCGAGTCGGGCAGTGGCAAGACGACCCTCGCCCGCGCCCTGCTCGGGATCATCGCGCCGACCTCCGGCTCCGTCGAGCTCGATGGGCGCCGCCTCGCACCGCACTTCCACAAGCGCTCGCGCGCCGACCTCCGCGCGCTCCAGATCGTGTTCCAGAATCCCGACTCGGCGCTCAACCGGCGGCATTCGGTACGCCGCATCCTCCTCCGTTCGCTCCGCAAGCTCGCGGGCATCGGCGGAGCAGAGGCAGAGAGACGCGTGGCGGAGCTTGCCGGCCGGGTCCGCATCTCCGAGCGCACGCTCACGCAGAAGCCCGTCCAGCTCTCGGGCGGGCTCAAGCAACGGGTCGCGATCGCGCGTGCGTTCGCCGGCGACCCGAAGCTCGTCCTCTGCGACGAGCCGACGAGCGCGCTCGACGTGTCGGTGCAGGCCGCGATCCTCAACCTGCTCGTCGAGCTCCAGGCCGAGCGGGGCGTCTCGTACCTCTTCATCAGCCACGACCTCGGCGTCGTTCGCTACATCTCCGACCGCATCGCCGTGCTCTACCTCGGCCAGGTGATGGAGCTGGGGCTCGCGGACGTCGTGTTCGAAGGCCCGCACCATCCGTACACCGAGGCGCTGCTCTCAGCCGTGCCGACCGTCGACGGCGGCGGCCGCGACCGGATCCGGCTCCAGGGCGACATCCCGAGCGCCGCGAACCCGCCGACCGGCTGCGTCTTCCACACGCGCTGCCCGCGCATGCTCGGCACGGTCTGCGAAGAGACCGAACCGCCGCTCGTCGAGGCGGAGCCCGGACACCTGATGCGCTGCCACATCCCCCTCGACGAGCTCCGCCGGCTGCAACGCCCCTCGGGCGACGAAGTCACGGCGTGAAGATCCGCGCGGCCGTCCTCGAGCACACGGGCGGCGAGCTCGAGGTACAGGAGCTCGACCTCGCCCCGCCGGGCCCCGGCGAGGTGCTCGTGCGGCTCCACGCAAGCGGCGTCTGCCACTCCGACTTCAACGCCATCGACGGAACGTCCGAGACGAGGTGTCCGGCAGTGCTCGGCCACGAGGGCGCGGGCGTGGTCGAGGCGGTCGGCGCCGGCGTCGGGCGGGTCGCCGTCGGCGACCACGTCGCGTTGTCGTGGTCACCCTCGTGCGGCGCGTGCGCCGAGTGCCTGCGCGATCTGCCGCAGCTCTGCTCGACCGCGTGGCCGGCGATGGGCCCGGGCGGGTTGATGGACGGGACGACGCGCCTATCGCGCGACGGAGAGCCCGTCTACCACTACTCGTTTCTCTCGACGTTCGCGGAGGCGTGCGTCGTGCCGGAACGATCGTGCGTGCCGATCGCGCGCGACGTGCCGTTTGCGATCGCGGGCCTCGTCGGCTGCGCCGTGACGACCGGCGTCGGCGCCGTCTGGCGCACGGCAGGCGTCCGTCCCGGCGACCGCGTCGCGGTGATCGGGTGCGGCGGCGTCGGCCTCTCGGCGCTGCTGGCCGCCGTCGCGGTGGGCGCGGAGCCCGTCGTCGCGGTCGACACGACGCCCTCCAAGCTCGACGTGGCGCGCGAGTTCGGCGCAACCGCCGGTGTGCTCTGGGCGGGCGACGCGGAGTCGACCGCGGAGGCGATCCGCGAGACCTCGGGCGGCGGGGTCGACTACGCGATCGAGGCGACGGGCCGGCCGGAGGCGATGCTGGCGGCGTTCCTCTCGACGCGTGCGCGGGGTGCGGCCGTCCTGATCGGGATCCCGCGCGAGGACGCGGTCCTGCCGCTGCCGGCGATCTCGATCCCGCGGATGGAGCGGCGCGTGCTGGGCTCGATCTACGGCTCCTCGAGGCCCGAGCGCGACTTTCCGCTGACGCTCGAGCTCTACCGCAGCGGGCGGCTGCCGCTCGACCGGCTCGTCTCGCACACGCTGCCGCTCGACGAGGTCGGGCGCGCGTTCACCCTCATGCGTTCCGGCGAGGCGCTACGCGTGATCCTCGACCTGACGGCCTGAGCTGGGCCAGAAGAGCCGATCGACGGTCGGGACCGCCGTGATTGACGGGACCGAACCGATCTGGTAGAAACCGCAACAAGTACCGGTAACGTTGCCGGTAATATTTACACGGAAGGATCGGTATGCCCCCAACGCGTGAGTCATCGACTCTGCGGCGCATGACGCGGCTCGGCCGCCGTCTGCTCATGGCGATTGCCCTCGTGACAGGCGCGCTCGCCATCGCCGGTGCCGCGGCCGCCTCGCCTCACGCCGTGAGGACTGCCGCCGACGTCCCGGACTTCGGCCCGAACGTGAAGATCTTCGATCCGAGCATGTCCACGAGCGAGATCAAAGCGACCGTCGACGCGGTCGCCGGCCAGCAGGTCCCGAATCAGTTCGGGACCCAGCGCTACGCATTGCTCTTCAGGCCCGGCACCTACGGATCCGCGTCCGATCCCCTCAACTTCCAGGTTGGCTACTACACCGAGGTGGCCGGCCTCGGCGCCTCGCCGAACGACGTCGTCGTCAACGGCACGATCGATTCCTACAACCAGTGCTTCGGGCCCGGCGACTGCACCGCGCTCAACAACTTCTGGCGCTCCGTGTCGAATCTGACGATCAACGTCGCAGGAAAGGGGGGCTGCCAGTACGGCGAGTTCTGGGCGACCTCGCAGGCCTCGCCGATGAGGCGGGTCCACGTCAACGGCTTCGCGACGCTGATGGACTACTGCTCAGGCCCGGCCTACGCCAGCGGCGGCTTCATCGCCGACTCGCAGTTCTCCGGAAGCGTCGTCGTCAACGGCTCGCAGCAGCAGTACCTCGTCAGGAACAGCAGTGTCGACCTCTGGACGAACGGCGTCTGGAACCAGGTGTTCGCCGGCGTCCAGGGCGCTCCGTCGCAGTCCTTCCCGAGCCCGCCCTACACGACGCTCGACACGAACCCCGCGTCGCGCGAGAAGCCGTTCCTCTACGTCGACGCGAGCAACCACTTCAACGTCTACGTCCCCGCAGTCCAGTTCAACTCCTCGGGCACGACGTGGGCCAACGGCCAGACGCCCGGCCGATCGATCCCGATCGAGAGCTTCTTCATCGCGCGACCGACCGACAGCGTCCAGGCGATCAACAACGCGCTCTCCCAGGGGAAGAATCTGATCTTCACCCCGGGGAGCTACAACGTCGGCAAGACGATCAAGGTCAAGCGCGCCGGCACCGTCGTCCTGGGACTCGGGATGGCGACGCTCGAGGCGCAGAACGGCGTTGTCCCGATGACCGTTGCCGACGTGCCCGGCGTCGAGCTCTCCGGGCTGATCTTCGACGCGGGCCCGGTCAACTCGCCGGTACTGCTCCAGGTCGGCTCCCCGCACGCCAACACCGGCCAGGGCCAGAACCACGCCGGCTGGAGCAACCCCGACGACCCGACCGCGCTCCACGACGTGTTCTTCCGCATCGGCGGTGCGCACGCCGGCAGGGCGACCGTCAGCCTGGAGGTGAACAGCGACAACGTGATCCTCGACGACACCTGGGCGTGGCGCGCCGACCACGGGACCGGCGTCGGCTGGACGAGCAACACGGCCGACACGGGCCTCGTCGTCAACGGCGACAACGTGATCGCGACGGGCCTCTTCGTCGAGCATTTCCAGAAGTACGAGGTCATCTGGAACGGCGACAACGGCAAGACGATCATGTTCCAGAACGAGATGCCGTACGACCCACCGAACCAGGCCGCCTGGCAGCACGACGGCAGCCTCGGCTATGCGGCGTACAAGGTCGCAGACTCGGTGACGACACACGAAGGGTGGGGTCTCGGGAGCTACTGCTTCCTCAACGTGGATCCGACGATCCACGCGAGCCGCGCGTTCGAGGTGCCCGTGACGCCGGGCGTGAAGCTGCACGACATCCTCACCCTGTCCATCACCAACCACGGCACGATCGACCATGTCGTGAACGACTTCGGGCCGGCGACGAACGCCTACACGGCACCGGTCAACATCGTCTCGTACCCGTAGCTCCTGCCTAGCCCGGAACGTTCCGAACGGACTGAGGCCCGCCGACGCGGGCCTCAGTCGCACCGTGCCCCATCCTCTCAGGCTTAGAAGCTCTAACTGAATGACCCACGCGCTGACGGGGCGCGATGGGTGCGTGCGATGCAAGGACGCAGGGAGCGAGCGATAGCGGAGCTATCGGCGCGACCGAGGACGCGGCAGCGCGCGTGCACAGCGCGTTCCGGCGGCCCGTGCTCGTTTAGTTAGAGGTTCTTAGACCTCGAGCACGGGGGGGAAGCCCGGCGCACGGAGATCGGTGCCGACGGCGTCCTCGAGCAGCTTCACGACCATCGGCGACCAGGCGGACCCGCCGTACTGCTCGCGCGCGCGGCCGAAGATCTCCTCCACCAGACCGCCGAGCTCGAGCGGCACGCCAAGCTCGCGCCCCAGCTCGTGCGCGAAACGGAGGTCCTTGCACGCGAGGTCGAGCGTGAAGCCGATGTTGTAGCTCCCGTTCAAGATCACCTGGCTCTCGGTCTCGTGCACGAAGCTCGTGCCCGAGCTCGCCTTGATCACCTCGAAGGCCTGGGCCAGGTCGAGCCCGCCGCGCTGCGCGAGCATGAGCCCCTCGCCCGCCGCCACGAGGTGGATGAACGCGAGCATGTTCGTGATCACCTTGATCACCGACGCGCTCCCGAGCGGGCCGATGTGGAAGACCTTCCCGCCCATCGCCTCGAAGGCGGGCAGGTGTGCGGCGTAGACGCCTGCGTCGCCGCCGACGAGCACGGTGATCTCGCCGGACGCCGCGAGGTGGACGCCGCCCGTGACGGGCGCCTCGAGGCAGGAGACGCCTCGGGCCTCGGCGAACGCCGCGAGGCGCAGCAGCTCGTGGCGGTCGTTCGTGCTCGTGTCGATCCAGACCCCACCTGGACGCAGCCCTGCGAGGAGGCCCGCCTCGCCCGCGACGACCTCGTCGACGGCGCGCGGCGAGGGAAGGCACGTGAAGACGCTGTCCGAGGTCTCGCCCACCTCCCGCGGCGATTCCGCCCACGCCGCCCCCGCGGCGACGAGGGTCTGCGCCGCGGCCTCGTCGCGGTCGTGCACCGTGAGCGGGAAGCCCGCACGCAGCAGGCTCGCGGCAAGGTGTCGTCCGAGGTTGCCGAGGCCGATGAAGCCGAATCGCGGCATCGCCTACGGGACGAGGACGATCTTCCCGAACTCGGCGCTCTGCTCGAGCCGGGCGAACGCCGCAGGTGCGTCCGCGAGCGCGTGCTCGGAGTCGACGAGCGGTCGCACGCCGGACCGTTCCAGGAACGCGCACAGCTGGTGGAGCTCGGCGAGCGTTCCCATCGACGAACCGACCACCGACAGCTGCCGCCAGAACATGCGCGCCAGGTCGGCCGAGGGGTCGTGACCGCTCGTCGCGCCTGCGACGACGATCGTCCCGCCGGGCCGGAGCGACTTGAGCGAGTGCTCCCAGGTCGCGCGGCCGACAGTCTCGATCACCGCGTCCACCCGGGCGGGCAGCTTCCCGCCCGGCTCGACCGCCGCAGTTGCACCGAGCTCGACCGCGCGGGCCCGCTTCTCCTCGCTGCGGCTCGTCGCGTACACGGTCAGGCCCGCCGCGCTGCCGAGCAGGATCGTCGCCGTCGCCACGCCTCCTCCCGCGCCCTGCACGAGCACAGACTGACCGGGGCGCAGACCCGCGCGCGTGAACAGCATCCGGTACGCGGTCAGGTACGCGGTCGGCAGGCAGGCCGCCTCGGCGAACGAGAGCGACGCAGGCTTCGGAACCAGGTTGCGGGAGGGCGCGGCCACGCGCTGGGCAAGCGTGCCGGGGACGCCGCGCTCGGAGAACAGATGGAAGTCCGCCGCCATCGTCTCGTCCTCGCCGGGCCCCGCACTGCCGAGCACGGCGTGCACGACCACCTCCCGCCCGTCGGCGGTGACTCCCGCGGCGTCGGTCCCGAGGACGACGGGCAGGTCGTCCTCCGTGACCCCGACACCCCGGAGCGTCCACATGTCGTGGTGATTCAGCGCAGCCGCCCGCACCTCGACGACCTCCCAGCCGTCCGGCGGCTGTGGCTCCGGGATCTCCCGGAGCTCCAGCCCCGAGACCGGGTCGTCACGAGAGAAGCTGACGCAGACGGCTGCACGCATGGAGGTCCTCCGAGCTCCTAGGCCGACTTGACGGCCGACGCCTCGGGGTGCCGGACGTTGAACGCCGGCAGCCAGGCCACGTCGGCGGAGATCCTGGCCCCCGCGTCGCGGAGGTCGGCGAGGATGAGCCCGCGCCGCTCGGGCGTGAGCCGAGACGTCGGCACGCAGATCGTCAGCGCCGCAAGGATGACGCCGGACGCATTCACGACCGGGACCGACGCGGCGTAGAGGCCGACCGCGGTCTCCTCGTCGTTCTCCGCGTACCCGTTCCCGCGCACCTCGTCGAGGATCGCGCGCAGCTCGAAGAGCCCGTTCAGGCGGCGGCCGGTCGGGGTGACGAGCAGCTTGCCACCGTAATCGGCTGCGAGTGCGTCGAAGGGCCGCCCGGCGAGGATCACCCGCCCGCTGGCCCCGGCGAACGCCGGTGTGCGACTGCCGACGTGCGTCACGAGCCGGATCGGGTGCGAGGTCTCCTCGAGGGCGATGTAGACCGTCTCGGCCCCGTCCAGAACGGCCAGGCAGACGGTCTCGTCATGTTTCGTGAGCAGGTCCGCGGCGACGCTCCGGAAGCCGATCACGATCGGCAGCTCGGCCGAGTGCGCGCCCATCCCGAGCGCGCGGATGCCGAGGTCG
>JANMWV010000048.1:0-8322 GCA_031394165.1 Actinomycetes bacterium | reverse complement strand
GGCGACGAGCTCGTCGGCGTGCGGCACTCGTCGGGCAAGGACGATGTTCTCATGGTCTCGAAGCTCGGGCAGGCGATCCGCTTCAACGAGAAGAACGTGCGCGCCATGGGCCGCGACGCGTCCGGCGTGCAGGGGATGAAGATGCGGAGCGGCGACGAGGTGATCTCGATCAACATCGCGCAGGACGACGCCGACCTGCTCGTCGTCACCGAGAACGGCTACGGCAAGCGGACGCGTGTCTCGGACTACCCGCTCAAGGGACGCGGCGGCATGGGCGTGAAGACGATCCAGCTGACCGAGGCGAAGGGCAAGCTCGCCGGCGCCCGCGTCGTGCGCGACGGCTATCAGGTGATGCTGATCTCGACCGGCGGCACGGTGATTCGCATGCCCGTCGAAGACGTCAAGCGGCTCGGCCGGTCGACGCAGGGCGTGATCGTGATGCGGCTTCGCGGCGACGAGACCGTGTCGGCGCTCGCGCCGGTCGTCGAGTCGGACGACGAGCAGCAGGAGGGCGTCGAGCCCCTGGCAGCAGCCGAACGCTCCTCAGGTGCCGGCGCCGAGCCGGCCGAGCAGGACGAGCTCACCGTCGAGCCGGTCGAGCTCGACGACGACGAGTAAGCGCTCTCTTCCGCCCGAAGCCGTGAGCTGCCGTCCCTCGATGGGGGGAGATTTGTGAGCCGTGCTCTTCCCAAATGCGATTTTCCTGTTTATAACTCTCAAGAACGTAGGCCAACCTTCCGATTCAGTGTGGGACGCAGATGGCGATGAGCAGACACGTAGACCTTCTCGAACCGATCAATCTTGCCGAGCATCTCGACAAGGTCGAGCTCTATCTGGGGCAGGTCTGCCAGATCGCCGGGATCTCGAAGATGCAGCTCGACTACTGGACGAACAAGGCCCAGATCCCCACGAAGGGGAAGAAGCAGCGCATCTACGACATGGATGCCCTCGAGACCGTGATGCTGATCAAGCAGGCCAAGGACAAGGGCCAGAATCTCGGTGCGGCGATCGAAGCTGCGCGCCGGTTCCGGGACAGGCCCGCCGGCGAGCCCACGCAGCAGTAGCGCCCGCCCGCCGCTCGAGCGCTAGTCGCTCTTCTTCTGCCGTTCGAGGAACGGCGTCAGCAGGTCGATCGGCGCCGGGAAGATGATCGTCGAGTTGTTCGTGCCGCCGATCTCGAGCAGCGTCTGCAGGTAGCGCAGCTGGAGCGCCATCGGGTGCTCCTCGATCACGAGCGCGGCGTCCTTCAGGCGCTCGGCGGCCTGGAACTCGCCTTCGGCGTTGATGATCTTCGCCCGCCGCTCGCGCTCGGCTTCGGCCTGGCGCGCCATCGCCCGCTGCATGCTCGCCGGAATCTCGACGTCCTTCACCTCGACGGCCGACACCTTCACGCCCCAGGGCCCGGTCGCCTCGTCGATGATTCCCTGCAGGAGCGCGTTGATCTTCTCGCGCTCCGACAACAGCTCGTCGAGCACGTGCTGCCCGAGCACCGAGCGAAGCGTCGTCTGCGCCTTCTGCGACGTCGCGACCATGAAGTTCTCGACCTGGACGATCGCATCCTGCGGCGCGACGATCCGGAAGTACGCGACGGCGTTCACCCGCACCGGCACGTTGTCCTTGGTGATGACCTCCTGCGGCGGGATGTTCAGCGTGATCGTTCGCAGGTCGACCTTCACCATTCGATCGACCACGGGGATCAGCACGAACAAGCCCGGGCCCTTCGGCTCCGGCAGCAGCCGCCCCAGGCGGAAGACGATGCCGCGCTCGTACTCGCGCGCCACCTTGATCGCCGCGACCAGGAAGAGGACGAGGACGATGACGACGGCGGCGAGAGCGACGAGGGCGGGGTTCACGACTCCAGCCTACTCTTCCGCCGTCACCGTGAGCTCGAGTCCGTCCATCGCCGCGACGCGGACGTGGTCGCCCGGCCGCAGCTCGCCGCCGTCTTCGCGGTGCGCCCGCCAGAGCTCGCCCTCGACGAAGACCTGGCCGGGGGCCCGGACGACCGCATCGGCGCCGACGACCCGCGCCGGCCCGACTGTCGGCGGGCGCCGCCGCACCTGCACCGCCTTCGTGAGCGCGAACGCCCAGATCAGCCCGATCGTGACCGTGAGCGTCACGACCAGGGTGACCGACGTGTGGTACGGCGCCGGCGCGTTGTGGAAGAGCATCAGCATGCCGACGGCGAGCGCGATCAGTCCGGAGACGGTGAGCGCCCCGTGGCTCACGACGTGCGCGTCGATCACAAGCAGGGCAATACCCAACAGGATGAGCGCGAGCCCGGACCAGGAGATCGGCAGCACCGAGAAGCCGAACAGCGCGGTGAGGAGCGCGACGACGCCGAGCGCTCCCGGCAGGACGACGCCCGGGTGGAAGATCTCGAACCCGATGCCGACGATGCCCGCCAGGAAGAGCAGGCTGATGATGTTCGGGTCGATGATCGTGTTCAGCAGTCGCGTCAGGAAGCCCGGCTTCACGGTGTCGATCTGCGCGCCCGCGAGGTGGAGCGTGTACGGGCGTTCCGCGTCCTTCGTGTGGTAGCCGTCCAACTGCTTCAACAGCGCCGGCAACGTGGGCGCGACGAAGTCAATCACGTGCAGCTTCAACGCCTGCGTTGCCGTGAGGTTCGACGCGACGCGTACCGCCTTCGCAGGCCAGGTCGTGTTGCGGTGGTGCGACGCGGCGAGCGCGGTGAGCGAGGCAGCTGCGTCGTTGATCACCTTGCGCCGAAGGTCCGGCGAGAGGTTCTTCCCGCTGCTGTCGATGGGCGTCGAGGAGCCGATGTTCGTCGTCGGCGCCATCGCAAGCACGTCGGCCGCCTCCGAGATCCACACGCCCGCCGATGCGGCGCGCGCGCCGTCGGGCGAGACGTAGACGATCACCGGCAACTTCGCGTTCAGCTCGGCCGTGTAGATCCGCTTCATGGAGGTCGAGAGGCCGCCCGGCGTGTCGAGCAGGATCACGGCGGCGTCATAGCCGCGCTTCGCCGCCCGGGAGAGCTGGCCGGTCAGGTAGTCCTGCGTCACCGGGTTCACCTCGAGGTCGGGCCCGTAGACGATCGCGAGCACGCGCGCCGGCGCCGAAGCCGCCGAGCCGCCTGCGAGCAGCAGCGAAGCTGCCGCGGCGCCGAGAGCGGCGAGCAGAGCACGCCTGATCCGCGCGTTCACAGTCGTACGGATGTTAGTGGCTTGACCGGCAACGTCGCCTGGCCCCTGGCCCGCGATCAGGCTTGGTGCTAGCGACCCAGGAACCGGGCAACGTCACCGGCCAAACCACGTATCTGGAAGGGGCCTCTACCCTTGTCGCCGAAGGGGTCGCCTCGCCATGAAGACGCTCATCGCCAGCATTGCCGCGGCGCTCGCCGCACCCGCCGCCGCCTTTGCGGGCGGTCCGACGATGCCCATCCAACCGACGATGGTCGTGCGGGAGGTGCCGCTGCACGGCGAGCGCTCGCTCGCCGCCGCACCGCACCGCTTCAACATGGTCGCCGTCCACTGGCGCGGCCCGGGCACCGTTCTGTTCAAGACCAGAGGCGCCCGCGGCTGGAGCGCATGGCAGGCGATGGACGACGACATGAGCCCGGACACGCGCAGCGGCGAGAACCGCGTGCACGCGTGGCGGCTCGGCAACGTCGTCTGGACCGGGACGGCGTCTGCGATCCGGTATCGCACGCGCGGCCGCGTTACGCGAGTGCGCGCGTACTACGTCTGGAGCCCGTCCGAGGCCGTGCTGACGCGTCGGCTGGCGATCGCGAATGCGCCGCCGATCATCCCTCGTCTTTCGTGGGGCGCCGACGAGTCGATCCGGCGCGTGAAGCCGCAGGTGATGCCCACGATCCACTTCGCCGTCGTGCATCACACAGCGGGCACGAACGATTACACCGCGACGCAGTCGGCTGCGATCGTCCGCGGCATCGAGCTCTACCACGTGCAGGCAAACGGCTGGAACGACATCGGCTACAACTTCCTCGTCGACAAGTACGGGCAGGTGTTCGAGGGCCGCTTCGGCGGCGTCGACAAGGCGATCGTTGGCGCGCACGCGATGGGTTTTAACGCCGGCTCCGTCGGCATCGCGGTGCTTGGTGACTACGGTGCTTCGCCGCTGCCCGCAGCGGCGAAGACGTCGCTCGAGCAGCTGCTCGCATGGAAGCTCGACGTCGCGCACGTCGATCCGCTCTCGAGCCTGAGCTGGGTGTCCGGCGGCAATCCGCGCTTCCCGTCCGGCGTGGCGGTGCAGTTGCGCGCGATCGCCGGCCATCGCGAAACGAACTTCACCGACTGCCCCGGCGACGCTCTCTACGCCCGGCTGCCGGAGATCGCCAGAGACGTCGCCGCGCTCGGCGGGCCGAAGATCTATGCGCCGCTCGCGAGCGGGAAGCTCGGCGGCTCGATCCGCTTCAGCGGCACGCTCAGCGTGTCGCGGCCCTGGACGGTCACGGTCGTCGATTCGCTGGGCGCACTCGCTGCGCAGGGCAGCGGCACCGGCAGCGTCGTCGACTGGACGTGGGACGCGACGGCTGCCGTGCCGCAGAAGTACACGTGGACGATCGCGACGGCCGGCGCGCGGCCCGCTTCCGGCACGCTCGGCTCCGCGTCGTCCGCGCTCGCGGTGCAGAACGCCGTCGCGACACCGGCGTTCCTCTCGCCAGGCGGCGACCCGGTCGACGACACGACGACCGTGACCTACACGCTCACCGCGGCGGCGACCGTGACGGCGAGCCTTGTCGACCCGAGCGGCGCCGTACTCTCGACATTGTTCGCGGAAGCGAAGCCCGCGGGAGCGCAGACGTTCACCTACATGGCGACGACCGCGCTTCTTCCGGGGACGTACACGATCCAGCTCGTCGCCTCGGCGACCGCCAGGACCGCGATCGCGACGGTGCCGCTCGTCGTCGACGACACACTCGACGCCTTCGCCTCCGCGCCGCCGGTGTTCTCCGCGTCGAAGGGCGGGAGCGTTGCGCTCGCGTTCACGCTCACAAGGCTTCCCCTCAGCTTGCAGTTCACGGTGTCGCGCGGCAGCGAGGTCGTCGCGAATCCGCCCGCCGGCATCGTCGCCACCGGTCCGCAGTCGCTCTCCTGGAACGGGCTGCTCGACGACGGCACGACCGCACCCGACGGCGACTACACGCTGTCGCTTGCGATCACCGACCAGTACACGTCGTTCGTGCGCACGGCTGCGGTGATGCTCGACTCGACGCCGCCGGCGATCATGGTGCTCTCGTATCCCCTGCTGAGGTTCCGCCTCTCGGAGCCTGCGACGTTGACGCTCGTCGTCGGCACGAGCCGCTACAGCCGCACGTTGAGGCAGGCGACGACGACGACCTTCTGGCTGAAGCGGAAGCCGCGCGCGTACCGTCTGATCGCCACGGATGCCGCGGGCAACCGGTCCGTCGTGCGCTATCGGGCCAAATAGGGCGCGCTCCACTCGTCGTAGCCCTGCTCGAGCTCGAAGAGAATGGCCGCGAGCAACGGGGCACGCTCGACCTCGCGGCCCAGCTCGACGCGCAACGACGTCGGCGGCTTCGCGGTGTCGGCCGGCAGCTCGCCGGCCGGCTGGTTGACGTTGACGCCGATGCCGAGCACGACGCGGCCTGGCTTCGCCTCGGCCAGCACGCCGACGAGCTTGCGGCCCGCGACGACGACGTCGTTGGGATGGCGCAGGCTCGCGTCGACGCCGGTCTGCGTGCGCAGCGCGCGGGCCACCGCCTCACCGGCGACGAGCGAGAGCTGCGGCCAGAGCGGCATCGGCGGCCGCGGCCGCAACAGGACGGAGAGGAGGATCGAGCGGCCGGGCGTGTCCTCCCAGATCCGGCCGAGGCGGCCCCGGCCCTGGGTCTGGTGGTCGGTGACCGCCGTCGTGCCCTCCACGTCGTCCTCGCCGATCAGCCGCTGGGTCGACGGGCAGGAGGCGACGAAGCGGTACGGCGTTCCGAGGCGGCCCCGCAGCAGCGGCGCGACGACTTCAGGGGCCAGGTCCGACACGCCCAACTAGACTAGACGCGTGCTGAGCGGCAGAGCCCGTCCGATCACACAGCAGCTGCGGCAGGACCGCGGCCTCGTCTACGAGAAGCTCAGCGATCCGATCCTGGTGACACGCGCGAAGGACGGTGACCGGCTTGCGCTCGAGGCGCTGTGCGCGCGGCACGCTCCGAAGGTCGAGCGGCTCGCACGCCACCTGCTGCGCGATCCCGAGGACGCAAGCGACGCCGCGCAGGAGGCCCTCGCCAAGCTGTGCGTTCGCCTTCAGCAGTTCCGCGGCGACTCCCAGTTCTCCACCTGGCTGCACCGGCTCGTCGTGAATACCTGCCGCGACGCCGCCGAGCGGCGCAAGACGCGTGTGCACGAGCCGCTCGCCGACGACCTCAGCTCCGGCCCCGACGACGATCCCGTGCGTGCGGCGGGGATGTCGGAGCTGCGGCGCGAGCTCTGCGACTCGCTCGCGGGCGTCTCGCCCCAGCAGGCGCAGATCGTGCTGCTGAAGGACGCCCTCGGCTACTCGTTCGAGGAGATCGCCGAGGCGTCGGGGATGCCGGTCGGCACCGCCAAGTGCCACGCGCACCGCGGACGCAACCGGCTTCGCGAGCACCTCGAAGACCGAGAGGTCGCGTGAGCGTTCCGATTCCCGTTCCGCCGTTCGGGCGGGACGTGATCGAGTCGCTGATCCCGCACCGGGCACCGTTCCTGCTCGTCGACGAGATCCTCGAGCTCGAGCCCGGCAAGCGCGTCGTCGGCATCCGTGAGATCCGTGCCGACGACTGGTGGTTTCCGGGCCACTTCCCCGCACGACCCGTGATGCCGGGCGTGCTGACGATCGAGGCGATCGCGCAGGCCGGAGCGGTGGCGGTGCTTGCCGCCGAGGAGAACCGCGGCAAGGTGCCGTTCTTCGCCGGCATCGACGATTGCCGCTTCAAGCGCGTGGTCGAGCCCGGCGACGTGCTGCGGCTCGAGTGCGAGTTCACGCGGATTCGTGGGCCGATCGCCAAGGGAGAAGGGCGCGCGTTTGTCGGCGATGAGCTCGCGGCGCAGGCGATCCTCACCGTCTTCGTCGGCGAATGATCGGCGCGGCGTGATCGGAACCGTGTGATCGGAACCGTGTCACCCGGCCGGCAGATCTCGATCACCGGCCTCGGCTGCAAGGTGCCGGACCGCATCGTCACGAACGACGAGATCGCCAAGCTCATCGACACGTCGGACGAATGGATCGTCGAGCGGACGGGCATTCGCGAGCGCCGGATGGCCTCCGAGTCGGAAGCGCTCTCCGACATCGCGCTGCCCGCCTGCCGCGACGCGCTCGCCCAGGCGGGCCTCGAAGGCAAGGACATCGACCTGTTGATCGTCGCCACGGTGACGCCCGACATGGCGTTCCCCTCCACGGCCGCGATCCTCGCCGACCTGCTCGGTGCGACGGACGCAGCCGCCTACGACCTGTCGGCCGGTTGCACCGGCTTCATGTACGCCCTCGCCCAGGGCTACGGGATGGTGGCGGCCGGCCTCGCCAAGCGGGCGCTGATCGTCGGCGGCGACGTGCTCTCGAAGATCCTCGACTGGGACGACCGCGCCACGCTCGTGCTCTTCGGCGACGGCGCCGGAGCCGTGGTGCTCGAGGAGGTAGGTGAACAGGGCTTCCTCGGCTTCGAGCTCGGTGCCGACGGCGCCGGTGGGGCGAGCCTCTGGCTCCCCGGCAGCGGCTCCCGGCACTTCGACGAGCCCGACAAATACGTCTAGATGAACGGGCGCGAGGTCTTCAAGTTCGCAACCCGGATCCTCGTCCAGTCGGCCGAAGATCTGCTCGCGACCTGCGGAGTCTCGATCGACGACGTGGACGTCTACATCCCTCATCAAGCGAACATGCGGATCATCGATCACGCAACCAGGAAGCTCGGCGTGCCGTCTGACCGGGTGGTGATCAACGTCGACCGGTACGGGAACACCTCGTCCGGGTCGATTCCGCTCGCCCTCGCCGACGCGGCGGCAGACGGTCGGCTCAGGCCCGGCGCGCTCGTGCTGATGACGGGGATGGGCGCCGGCCTGACGTGGGGTTCCGCTTTGATGCGCTGGACGAAGGAGATGGCGGCCTGATGAGTAGCAGCGGCAACAAGATCGCGTTCTGCTTCCCCGGCCAGGGCTCGATCGAGGCCGGGATGGGCCGGGACATCGCCGAGGCGGTGCCGGAGGCGATGGACGTCTACCGCCGCGGCAGCGCGGCGTCGGGGCTCGACCTCGAGCATCTGTGCTTCCACGGCTCCGCCGACGACCTCGTCGATACGCGCCTCCAGCAGCCGGCGCTCGTCGCCACGTCGCTCGCCGTGCTTGCGGCCGT
>JANMWV010000002.1:0-3455 GCA_031394165.1 Actinomycetes bacterium | reverse complement strand
GCACCGGCACCGCGAGCTCGTCGAGCCGCGGCATCGCGTCGCGCAGGAAGAACCGCACCGCATCCGGATCGAGCAGCACCTCCGCCGGCTCGTGCTCGGCGAAGACGATGCCGCCCTCGGCGAGCAGCGGCTCGACGTCGGCGAGGCCGCGGATCACCGCCTTGCGCGGATCGCTCGAGCGCATGAACGCGAACACCTCGTCGCCGCCCTCGCCCCACAGCAGCGTCGCCGGCAGGCTCAGCGTTGCGTCGTCCGACGCCTGGAGCCACACCTCGAGCGCGAGCCCGTCGCCCTCACGCTCGTCGAGGTGGAACGCGAGCTTCCACGGCGCGGGGTTGAGCTGCGTCAGGCCGTCGTCGACCCACTTCGTCAGCTTGCGCTCGAGCGCCGAGTAGCCGTTGTTGTCCGGCAGCTCCGCCGCCGGCGCGGTGAGCCCGTCGAGGAAGAGCTCGATCGTCGAGCGCGTGCGGCGCGACGGATTCGTCAGCCGCACTCCCGCCGCGCGCAACCGTGCGCGCGCGATGTGATCGACGAGATACGGATAGAGGTCGTGCACGACGGCGTCGCGGTCGCCGTCCCACGCCTCCACGCATACCGACGGCAGCGCCGCCGCAATCTGCGCGAGCGCCGTCTCGACGGTGTCGTCGAGCGTCGCCGCCCAGAACGCGAACCACCGCCGCTGGTCGTACTCGAGCTGCGGATGCACGAGACCCTCCGTCACCGCGCCCTGCGCGAGCTTGACGATCGCGAACATCGCCTGCGCCGTCCCGCCGAGCGCCACGCCCGCGGGCGGCGACTCCGCCAGCCGGACGAGGTCGCCGACGCTCAGCCGCCGCGCCGCGACGGCGTGCCCGTGCTGGGCCAGGTCGGCCACCGACGGCATGCCCACGTGCAGGTGCCCGGCCGACAATTCCCCCTCCGGGCTGCGGGTGAAGACGGCCGCGCTCGCGTCCGGCTGCCAGAGCACCTCGAGGGTGGACAGCGCCGGAATCGGCGTGGAATGTGTGAGCTCGCGCGCAGACATGAACCTTTCAGACTAGGGGCAATGTCCGACGGCGGCGTCCCCCGAGGTGATGACCCGCGCAAGTAGCCTCCGGGAGTGGTCTCCCGCGCCAAGCTCGTGCCGCTCGCCGTCCGCGTGCTCCGGCAGGCGGCGGCTGCCAAGCAGGCCGGGTCGGCGGCGCCGCTCGCGCCGCCGCGGAACCGCGCGGAGCGCACGCTCGCCTTCGCGGCCCATCGCGGCTTCACGCTCTCGCTCGTGATCTCCGCCGGCCTGATGCTGGGGCTGCTCGCGTACAGCAGCGACGCCGTGTGGCTCGCCTGGCTGCGGATCTGCCTCGGGGTCGTGCTGATCGCCGAGGGGTTGCTGCTCGCCACCGACTGGCGCGGCGCGCGGCGCCTCACGCACTGGCGGCTGCGGCGCCGTAGGACGCAGGGCCGCTTCGCGCGCGGCCTCGCCTCGGTCGGGCTGCAGCTGCTCGGCGTCGTCTGGCTCGGCGCGGGGATCCTCGCGGTGACCGTCGCGTTGCCGAGCCTCGTCTGAAAGAGCGTCTGGCGGAAGTGCGGCTCCGCGCGTAGCGTGCGGGGGAGTGGAGGCTGCGCTTGCATAGTGCTAGCATGAAGAGCATGGCGACGCTCTACGTCCGCAATGTCCCCGAGAAGCTCTATGCGCAGCTCGTAGGTTGGGCCGAGGAGTCCGGCCGCTCCGTGAACAATGAGGTGCTGGCGCTCCTCGAGGGCGAGGCCGAGCGTCGAGCGCGACACGCCGATTGGTGGCAGAAGGTCTTGGACCTGCAGACTGCTTTCACGCTTCCGCCTGACGCTCCTCGCGCAGAGGACATCATCCGCTGGGATCGGGATCACGGGCACAGCGTCTGACGTTGTCGTCGATGCGAGTGCCGTCTTCCGGGCTCTTGTCGACCACGACTCCCGCGCCGTCGAGTGGCTCGGCCGCGTTGCACACGGGGAATTGCGTGCCGCCTGCCCGGATCTGCTGTACGCGGAGGTCGCGAACGCAGTGCTCGGACACCAACGCGCCGGCAGGTTGACGCCCGCGAATGCGCGGCAGGTGCTCGATGCAACGGCCACCGTGCCGTTCACCGTGCGAACAGTCCGAAGCCTCTCGATCGCAGCGTGGCGCGTTGCGAGTGAGCGCGGTCTCAGCGCGTATGACGCTTGCTATGTCGTGCTTGCCGAGACGATGACTGCCACACTTGTCACCGCGGATCGGCGAATGGCAGCCGCGACGGACAACGCTGTTTTGATTACCGGATGACCAAGGTCGCACTCGTCACCGGCGCGAACTCCGGGATCGGCCTTGCGATCGCGCAGCGGCTGCTCGCCGACGGCTACAGGCTGGGCTTCGCGACCGCGGGTGACGACGAGCAGTCCAAAGGCCCGCTCGACGACCTCGTGGCGCAGTACGGGAAGGAACACCTGCACTGGGTGTGGGGCGACCTCGCCGATCCCGCCGTGCCGGAGCAGCTCGTCGCGGGCGTCGTCGAGCGCTTCGGCCGCCTCGACGTGCTCGTCAACAATGCGGGGCTGATCACCGCGAAGCCGTTCTTCGAGCTGACCGTCGACGACTTCGACGTGACGTTCGACGTCGACGTCCGCGCGAGCTTTCTGCTCGCCCAGCAGGCAGCCGGGCGGATGCGCGATCAGGGCGACGGCGGCTCGATCGTGAACATCACCTCCGTGCACGAGCACATCCCGCGACCGAACCTCGCGGTCTACGCGGCGGCGAAGGCCGCGCTCGGCATGCTCTCGCGCGCCCTCGCACTCGAGCTCGGCGAGCACGGCATCCGTGTCAATTCGGTTGCACCGGGAGTGATCGCCACCGCGCGCAACGAGTCGGACGCGGAGACGCTGAACTCGCAAGTACCGCTCGGCCGGCCGGGCAGGCCCGAGGAGGTGGCGGCGCTCGTCGCCTGGCTGTGCAGCGACGACGCCGCGTACGTGACCGGCGCGAGCTACGTGCTGGACGGCGGCATGATGCAGCAGGTCGTGAACATTCCGGCCGGCTAGCGATACGGCGTGAAGGTCATGCTGCCGTGCACGCACACCCGTGTCGGGGGCCGCAGCGGCACGACGACGCTCGCGCCCGCCGCGAGCACGCGTGCCGTGTGCGCGATCGGCTCGCAGGGGCCGGGCCTCTGCTCGCCGGGGCCGGGAACGTCCGGTGTGAACCGCGCCGTCGCCGCAGCGGTGCGGCCGGGGCGGAGGAGGAACGGCGTTGCGTGGAAGCGCTTGTCCGCGACGACCTTCGTCGGCAGCGGCCGCCCACCGGTGCCGAGCAGGCGGAGCTGGGGCAGGCCGCGCAGCAGGCACGCGGTCGTCCCGCCGGTGTGGAGCCGCAACCTGTAGACGATGTTTCCCGCTCCGGCGCTCCCCGGGACGACGCTGAACGTCCCGCCGAGGTCCGTGCAACCGCTCGCCTGCGACCCGGCAGGGAC
>JANMWV010000575.1:0-2021 GCA_031394165.1 Actinomycetes bacterium | reverse complement strand
CCGCCTCGAGCACGTTGTACGTGCCGATCATGTTCACGCGCATCGTGCGTACAGGGCTCGCGAGCACGGTGTCGACGCCGGCGATCGCGGCGCAGTGGACGATGTGCGTCGCGCCCGCCGCAAGCTCCCTCACCGCCTCGGCGTCGAGGACATCCCCCTCGTGGAACGTGAAGTTCGGGTGCTCGCCGAGGTCGGTGGCCGAGAGAGCGTCACGATGGAGGTTGTCGAACGCGACGATCTGGTTGTCGTCGAGCAACCGGCGCGCGAGCGTCGTCGCGATGAAGCCGGCGCCGCCGGTGATGAAGATCCGCTTGCCCTGCAAAGCCACGTGGGCGAGTCTAGCCTCCGTTCCATGCAGGGCGACCTCCGAGCCTGGCTCGACGCGGCTTCCGGCTCCGACGAGGAGTTCGTCGACGACGCCTGGCGGCTCGTCGTCCGCCGCTCCCCGGAGCCCGACGCGCATGCCGCTGCCCTGGCGAAGCTCGCGGACGGCACCCTCTCGCGCGCAGGGCTCCTGCGGCAACTCGTCGCGAGCGAGGAGTTCGAGCGGGTCGAGCTGCTCGACGGCGCGCTCGCGTTCGCGGCCGCCGAACGCGCGCGCCCGCGCGACGTCCGCGGCCCGGCCCGGCCACGCGAGCTGCGTGCTCCGGCGACGAGCGACGAGCGTGCAATCGAGATTCCCTGGTGTCTCGCCCGCTACGACGGGGAGGCGCGGGTGCTCGACGTCGGCTACGCGTTCGCGGAGCCGGCGTATCTCGCAGGGCTCGTGGCGCTCGGAGCCGCCGAGCTCGCGGGCGCGGATCTCGCGACGGCCGAGGTGCCCGGCCTGCGCGCCGTCGTCGGCGACGTTCGCTCGCTGCCGCTCGAGGACGGCGCGTTCGAGCTGATCCTCTGCATCTCGACGCTCGAGCACGTCGGCCGCGACAACGAGGTCTACGACGTCGACGCGCCGCGCGACGAGCACGGCGACGAGGCGGCGCTGCGCGAGCTGCACCGCGTGCTGGCGCGCGACGGCCGCCTGCTCGTCAGCGTTCCGACCGGCGAGCGCGACGACCAGGGCTGGCAGCTGCAGCGCACGCCGGACGACTGGATCGCCGTCTTCGAGCGCGCCGGCTTCCTCGTCTTCGAGGACGAGCTGTACGTGCGCGACGCGGACGGCTGGCGCACTGCCACGCTGGCGGAGGCGAGCGACGCTCGGTACGGCGACAGCGGCGCGGGCGCGGTGCTGCTCACGGAGCTTCGCCCGGCGAGCGTCGGCGAGAAGCTGCGACTCGTCGTGCGGGACGTCCGGCACCGCGATGCTCCGCGGCGCAGCACGACCGGCTGAGCAGCATCGCGTAGCATCGCTTGGTGGCTCCGACGACGATCCTCGTCACGGCGGCGGGCGCGCCCGGCGCGGCAGCACTCCTGCGCGGGCTGCGCGAGAACGGCGAGCGCAAGGTGCGGCTCGTCGGCGTCGACATGTCGGAGCGCGCGATCGGCCGTCACCTCACGGACACGTTCCACCTCGTCCCGCCGGGCGCCGACGCCGGCTATGCCGACGCGGTGCTCGAGATCGTCGAGCGCGAGGGCGTCGACCTCGTGCTGCCGCAGTCGTCGCACGACCTGCCGCAGCTCGCCGCCGCGCGCAAGCGCTTCCCGGTGCCGGTGCTCGTGGCGGGACCGGAGACCGTGCGTCGCTCGAACGACAAGGCGGAGACGTACGCGCTGCTCCAGCGGATCGGCGTGCGCGGCCCCGCGTTCCGCCGCGTCACGGGCGCGGCCGGCGTCGAGGCTGCGGCGAAGGACCTCGGCTACCCGGACCGCCCGGTCTGCTTCAAGCCCGTGTTCTCGTCCGGCTCGCGCGGCTTCCGTGTGCTCGACCCGACGGTCGACCGCGCGCATCAGCTGCTGTACGAGCGCCCGGGCGCGGTGGCGATGCGCCTCGAGGAGGCGGTCGAGCTGCTGCCGGACGACGGTGTCGACCTGCTCGTGATGGAGCTCGCGACGGGCGGCGAGCGCACCGTCGACGGCATCGCCGA
>JANMWV010000574.1:0-2808 GCA_031394165.1 Actinomycetes bacterium | reverse complement strand
ACGCCTCGAGCGACGGGTAGCCGTTCTCCTCGAGCGGGAGCGTGACGATCTTGAACCCGGCTGCCGCGGCGGTCGCTGCGTTGCACGGATGCGCCTGGATCGTCGTGACGACCTCGTCGCGCTGCGCGAGCTCCCCGCGCGCCGCGTGGTACGCGCGCGTGATCACTGCATGCGTATATGCCGCGTGCGCACCGCCACCGGCCTGGAACACGAACTGGTCCATGCCCGAGACGCCACGCAGGATGAGGTCGAGCCCGTGCACGAGCGCGAGCACCCCCTGCAAGGTCTCGTCGTCCTGATCCGGGTGCAGCTCGGCGATCTCCGGCCGGGCCGCGAGCTCGGTCGCGAGACGCGGGTTGTACTTCATCGTGCACGTGCCGAAGAGGCTGATGCCCATCATCCCGAGCGTCTCCTGCGA
Organism: Actinomycetes bacterium; assembly: GCA_031394165.1. Lineage (GTDB taxonomy): Bacteria > Actinomycetota > Thermoleophilia > Gaiellales > Gaiellaceae > Palsa-739. Next base: position 2,390 of record JANMWV010000574.1, on the reverse strand, counting down.
GAGGTGCAGGTAGTGGCGGAGCACCTCCGGCTCCGACAGCTCGGGCAGCTCGGGCGGGAGGCTGCGAAGCAGGCCGGCAGGCACGAGCGCGCCCGGGTCGCCGACCGCGGCGGCGACGTCGGGCTCGACGTCGCCGACGATGATGCCGCGCCGTCCGGGAGCGCCCAGCTCCATCACGAGCCGCTCGTCCCACGCGGCGGCGTGGTAGCGGCGCATGCTCATACGACCACCTCGGCGACCGCGTCCACGAGCCGATCGACGTCCGCCTGCGCATGCGCCTCGGTGACGCAGTAGAGCGCGCTCTCGCCCAGCCAGGGGAAGCTCTTCGACAGATCCCGGCCGCCGAAGATGCCCCGCTCGAGCAGAGCGCGGTTGATCTCCGCCACCGTCTTCCCCGTGCCGTCGAAGCAGACGACGAACTGCTTGAAGAAACCGCCGCGAAACGGCGTCTCCACTCCCTCGATCTCCCGGAGCCGCTGCGCGGCGTAGTGGCTGCGGGCGATCACCACCCGCCCCAGGTCGGCGAAGCCCGCCGGGCCCATGAGCGCCATGTACGCGGCGTTCGCCGCCGTCCAGAGGTAGACCGAGTTGCCGGTCCAGTCGTTGCCCTCCTCTCGGCTCCCGTACGAGGTCTGCTCGAAGAGCGTCATCCCGAAGCCGTGCTCGCCGGCGACCGTCTCGCAGATGCTGAGCAGCAGCGTCGGGTACTGATGCGCATAGCGCGGGTCGTCTCGCGTGGCGATGAAGCCGCCCGCACCGCCGCCGCACGACATGTGCACGCCGAGCGGTTGCGTCGAGCCGACGACGATGTCTGCGCCGTAGTCCGCCGGCGACGCGAGCAGACCGAGCGAGATGGGATCGACCCCGACGATCGTCTCGGCTCCGCACGCGCGCACGAGCGCGGAGATCTCGCGGGCGTGTGGCTCGATGCCGCCGAGATACGACGGGTTGTCGAACAACACGGCCGCGGTCTGCGCGGAAAGCTTCGCGCGCAGGTCGTCGACGTCGATACCGCCGGTCGCCGGATCGTGCGCGAGGTGCTCGATCTCGATGTGTCCCGGCAGCTCGGGCGAGCCGCAGTACGTCCGCAGCACGGCGAGGCGCTCCGGGCTCATCGTCTCGGGAACGAGCACGCGTGCGCGCTCGGTGATCCGCACCGCCATGCGTACGGCATGGCCGGCGGCGCAGCCCCAGCTGTAGACCGGGAGCCCGACGAAGTCCATGCCGACGAGCTCACCCAGCTGGCTCGCGAACTCGAACCACGTCTGGTTGCGCCCGTGATCGGAGGATGCGGTGCCCCAGACGGACGTGAGGAACTCGCTGCGGCGCACGATCTCGTCGCACACGGCCGGCACGTGGTGCTGCCAGATATCCCCACCGAGGAAGCTGAGGTTCCGCTCGCACGTCTCGTTCCGGGCGAGCAGGTCGAGCAGGTGCCGTCGCAGCTCCGCCTCCGAGCGGAGCGCAGGCGGAAGGTCGAGCTGCCCGCGCATGCGGTGCGCTGCTGGTATCTGGACGAAGAGCGACTCGACATCGGCCGCGCCGATCGCGTCGAGCAGCTCGCGCTCGAGCTCGGGCGTCGAGTTCGGCATGTACGGATGCGCGGTCACGCAGCGACCTTGGCGACAAGCGTCCGGCCGGGCGCCACGTGCACGCGGCGGTAGCCGACGAGCTCGGCGTCGAGCGTCGGGTCGCCGGTGTCGACGTGCAAGAGCGGCGGGTCGAGCGAGAGCAACTTGCGAAGGCCGGCGACGATCTCGATGTTGTCGACGCCGATGCGGCGGATGACGTCGGGGCTCAGCTGCTGATTCCCGCGGCCGAGGAGCGCCCCCTGCCCGCCGACGACGCCGACGACGAGCGTCGCGGGTTCCTCGCCGAGGAGCACGAGCAGCTCGGCCTCGTCGACATCGGCCGCGACGAGCCGCCCCGCCCGCACGACGTCGACGCCGAGCAGCGTCGCGCCGACGCCGAGTCGACGCATGATCCGGCGGGTCGTCGTGCCGGGGCCGAGGACGTACAGGCGACGCGGATCCATCCCGTCGGCGATCCTGGCACAGACGGCATCGAGGTCGGCCTCGTCGGACGCCGCAGGGCCTCCCGCCTTCACCGGCTGGACCCGCAGCCGGTCGTCGGGTACGCGCAGCACGCCGTACAGCCGCGTCGAGAGCCTGCCGGCACGAAGCTCGTCCTCGTCGACGTCGACGACCTCTCCGTCGCGGAGACGTGCGCCCGCGCCGCGGGCGAGGAAGTGCGCAGCCACGTCCCCTGCGTTCTCGGGCGTCGTCGCGAAGACGCCGGAGTGCATCTTCACGCCCGTCGGGATGCCGAGCACGGGCACGCGATCGCCGACGACGTCGTGAATGTCGCGGGTCGTGCCGTCGCCGCCGGCG
>JANMWV010000388.1:0-3648 GCA_031394165.1 Actinomycetes bacterium | reverse complement strand
TCGTCGTGCTCGACGGCTTCTCTGGCACGCAGGTGCCGGCCGACGACCTCGAGACACTGAAGCTCGAGCTGCTCGTCGCCGACCGCGACCACGTCGAGCGCCGGCTCGAGCGCATCTCCAAGCAGGCGAAGTCGGGTGACGTGAAGCTCCGCAAGGAGGTCGAGCAGCTCGAGCGGCTGCTCGCGCACCTCGACTCCGGCAAGACGATGGCCGACTGGTCCGAGGAGCTGCCGCCCGAGCTCGAGCCGCTGACGACCAAGCCGCTGATCGCAATCGAGAACGGCCCGACCCCGTCTTCTGGCCGCGCGCCGGCGGCTTCGCCGGCGGCGCTTGCAGCCGTGAGCATCGACCTGAAGCTCGAGGCCGAGCTCGCAGAGTTGCCCGGCGAGGAGGCGGCCGAGTTCCGCGGCAGCGGCGAGTCGGCGCTCGCCGAGGTCGTCCGGCGCCTCGCGGACACGCTCGACATCATCACCTTCTTCACTGCAGGCGAGAAGGACACCCGGGCGTGGACGCTGCGCCGCGGCCAGACCGCGATCGACGCGGCCGACACGATCCACTCCGACATCGCGCGCGGCTTCATCCGTTGCGAGGTGATTCGCTGGGACGACCTCGTCGCCGCCGGCTCGCACTCCGAGGCGTCGCGCGCCGGCAAGCAGCGTCTCGAGGGCAAGACGTACGTCGTCGAGGACGGCGACGTCTTGAACATCCGCTTCAACGTCTAGCCGGCGCTGATCAGCGCAACGCCGGTGAGCGCGATCGCGACGCCGCCGAGCTGGTGCCGTGCGATCCGCTCGTGCAACAACACACGCGCCATCGCGACGAGGACGACGGGGTACAAGGAGGCGAGCACCGAGACGACGCTCAGCAGTCCGCGCGACACCGCGAGCCCGAAGAGCACGTTCGCCGCGGTGTCGAAGATGCCGACCCCGACGAGCAGCCAGAGCGACAGTCGCAGCCCGGCGTGCGGCGGCCGCAGTAACAGAACGACGACGAGCATCAACGGCACGCCGACGGCGCGCATCGACAGCGGCGCCCACAACGCGCCGCCCGCCGCCGCCTTGCTCAACGCGATCAGCGAGCAGCCGAAAGCGAGTGCGGCGAGCAACGCGTAGCCGACACCGGCGCCGATGCGACGTCCGTCGACGTGACCGCTCTTCTCGATCGACGTCGCGACGACGCCGACGACGGCGAGCGCGACGCCGGCAAGTTGCAGCGACGACGGACGCTCGCCCCGCGCGAGCCCGTACGCGAGCGGCACGACCGCCGCGGTCGCGCTGAGCGGACCGACGATCCCCATCGCGCCGATCGAGAGCGCGCGATAGAAGGCGGTCAGACCGAAGAGGCCGACCGTGCCCGCGAGCGCGCCCCACGCGAACTGCGCGAGCGTCGGCGTGTGTGGTTGTGCGATCGCCACGACGACGCCGACGAACACAAGACCCGCTCCTTGCGACACGACGATGACGAGCGGGACCGGCAGTCGTCGTGCGCCCACGCCCGCGCCGAAATCTGCGACGCCCCACGAAAGGCTCGCCGCGAGCGCCAGCAGGATGCCGCTCAACTCTCGACGGGTCTTGTCGCCGCGACCGCGTCGAGTTGGTTCGCGTGGTACAGCACCGCCGCCTCGGCGGTGCGCGCGGCGCGCACGTCGTGATGGCATGACACGGCGTGCAACAACTCCGCCCGCACGACCGGATCGAGCGCCGGCGCGCGCTCCTCGATCAGTCGCAGTCCGAGGTGCACGTGGCCGAGCAGCCGGCCTTCGTCGGTCGGCCGGAACACCGGCCCGCGGCCGAGCTCGCGCGTTCGCCCGACGTCGTGCACGAGCGCGGCGGCTAGGAGCAGGTCGATGCGCAACCGCTGGTGCAGTTGCGCCGTCTCGCGGCACAGCGTCGCGACACCGACGGTGTGCTCGAGCAGGCCGCCCGCATAGGAATGGTGTCCCTCGAGCGTCGCCGGCAGCGCTCGCATCGCCGCACGCGTCTGCGTGTCGAGCACGTGCTCGACCGCCTCGTGCAAGCCTGCATGCGTGATCTCGGCGACGAGGAACTCGAGAAACCCTTCCAGCTCGTCGGCGTCACGGCGCATCGCAGGCGCCATCGCCGACGGGTCGACGCCCTCCGCAGGCTCGAGCGTGCGCACGTCGAGCTGAAGGCGGTCGCGGAACTTCTCGACGCGTCCGAGCACACGCACCGCATCGCCTTCGCTGAAGCGCCCGTCGAGCAGCTCGACGTCGTTCCAGACTCGCGCCGAGATGCGCCCGGACGGGTCGACGAGCTCGAGCGCGAGATACGACGCGCCGTTCTTCGTGCGCAGCCGCTCCTTCTTCGCGACCGCGTAGACGCCCTCGACGGTCCTGTTCTCCTCGAGCTGCGCGATCGCCGTCACACGCTGAGTCTAGGCCCCGGCCGTGCTGGTACGGTCAGGCCGTGGCGACGATCCGACCGTTTCGTGCGCTCCGCTACGACGAGTCGGTCGCCGGCCCGCTCGCCTCGCTCGTGGCGCCGCCGTACGACGTGATCTCCGACGAGCAGCGCGAGGAGTACAGGCAGCGCAGCCCGCACAACGTCGTGCGGTTGACACTCCCCGATTCGGCGGAGCAGGCTGCCCGTGACCTCGCCGGCTGGCGCGAGGACGGCGTGCTCGTCCAGGAGGAGGAGCCGTCGTACTGGTGGCTCTCGCAGGGGTACACCGGCCCCGACGGGGTCGAGCGCACACGTGAGGGATTCGTCGCCGCGCTCCGCGCAGAGCCGTACGCGAACCGCGTCGTGCTGCCCCACGAGCGCACGCACGCCGGCCCCAAGGAAGGGCGGCTGCGCTTGCTGAACGCCACGCGCACGCACCTCGAGCCGATCTTTCTGCTCTGGGACGGCTCGATTGCGGTCGACGGTCTCGGCGAGCCGGACCTCGAGGCCGAGGAGAGCGGCGTCACGGCGCGGCTCTGGCGGCTCGATGCCGACTTCGGCGACGCGCTCACCGAGGAGATCGCCGCAGCGCAGCTGCTGATCGCCGACGGGCATCACCGGTACGAGACGACGCTCGCTTTCCACGAGCAGGAGGGCAGCGAAGCGAGCGCGTGGCTGATGGTCGTGATCGTGCCGACCGACCAGGAGGGTCTGACGATCTTTCCGACTCACCGCATCGCAAAGCAGGCCGGCGGCGCGCGCGGGACGCCCATCGCGCCGCCCGGTCCAGAGCTGCCGGGTCTTGTCCTCTATAGAGGGGGACAGTTCGAGCTGCTCGACGGCGACGGGCTCGACCCCGAGGTCGTGGACCGGCTCGCCCCGGAAGGCGTCACGTACACACCAGACGCGGGCGAGGCCGTCGCCGCCGTCGACCGGGGCGACGCGGAGGCGGCGTTCCTGCTCCGCCCGACGCGCATCGAGGACGTGTGGGAGATCGCCGGCCGCGGCGAGGTGATGCCGCAGAAGAGCACGTTCTTCTATCCGAAGCTCACCTCCGGGCTGCTCTTCTTCCCGCTGTGACCGACTGGATACAGATCTGCCGCAATGCGGTGGCTGACGTGCGCAAGGTCCTAGTCGATCTCCCCACCCGGATCGAGCGTGAACCGGTCGTCAAGCAGGGCGTCGGCGGCGACGAGACGACCGCGGTCGACCAGGCGGCCGAGGACGCGATCCTCGCGCGCTTCCG
>JANMWV010000473.1:0-7130 GCA_031394165.1 Actinomycetes bacterium | reverse complement strand
AGGCCGTGCGCGCTCGCAATCCGTATGCGCTCGTGCTGAGCGGCGGGCCGGCGTCCGTCTACGCCGACGACGCGCCGCGCATCGATCCTCAGCTGTTCGAGCTCGGGATCCCGACGCTCGGCATCTGTTACGGCGCGCAGCTGATGGCGCTCGAGCTCGGCGGCCGTGTCGACCGCACCGGCGTCTCCGAGTTCGGGCGGACGGAGATGCGCGTCGAAGAGTCTCGGCTCCTCCACGACACGCCGGCGGAACAAACCGTCTGGATGTCCCATCGCGACACCGTCGTCGAAGCGCCCGACGGCGCGCGCGTGGTCGCGAGCTCGCCTGCGACCCCCGTCGCCGCGTTCGAGTCGGCCGAGCGGGGATGGTACGGCGTCCAGTTCCATCCCGAAGTCGTGCACACACCGCACGGGATGGACGTCCTCAAGAATTTCCTGTACTCCGTCGCCGACGCTCCGCCCGACTGGACTCCGGCCGCCGTGATCGAGGAGCAGGTCGCGCGCATCCGCGCTCAGGTCGGCAGCGAACGCGTCCTCTGCGCGCTCTCGGGCGGTGTCGACTCTGCTGTCGCCGCGCTGCTCGTCTACAAGGCGGTCGGCGACCAGCTGACGTGCGTCTTCGTCGACCACGGACTGCTGCGCCAAAACGAGGCGGAGCAGGTCGTCGAGATGTTCGGCGACCATTTCCATGTCCCGCTCGTGCACGTGCAGGCGCAGGAGCGCTTCATCGAGCTGCTCGATGGGGTGGAGGAGCCGGAGGCGAAGCGCAAGATCATCGGCCGCGAGTTCATCCGCGTCTTCGAGGAGGAGGCCGCGAAGCTGAGCAGTAACGGTGACACGGACATTCGCTGGCTCGTCCAGGGGACGCTCTACTCCGACGTGATCGAGTCGGGCGGCACCGAGGGCGTCGCCGCAACGATCAAGTCGCACCACAACGTCGGCGGCCTCCCCGACGACATGAAGATGAAGCTCGTCGAGCCGTTGCGGATGCTCTTCAAGGACGAGGTGCGGCGGGTCGGCGAGGAGCTCGGGTTGCCCGAGCGGATGGTCTGGCGTCAGCCGTTCCCGGGGCCAGGGCTCGCGATTCGGATCGTCGGTGAGGTCACAGTCGAGCGCCTCGCGATCCTCCGCGCAGCCGACGCGATCCTCCAAGAGGAGATCCGGCGCGCCGACCTCTACCGCGACCTTTGGCAGAGCTTCGCGGTGCTCCCGGCGATCAAGTCCGTCGGCGTGCAGGGAGACGAGCGGACGTACGCCTACCCGATCGTGATCCGCGCGGTCACCTCCGAGGATGCGATGACCGCCGACTGGGCGCGGCTGCCGTACGACGTCCTCGAGACGATCTCGAACAGGATCATCAACGAGGTTCCCGGCGTCAATCGGGTCGCCCTCGACCTTTCGTCGAAGCCGCCCGCCACGATCGAGTGGGAGTAGCCCAGTTCTAACCCACGGGATCCCTTGCATCAGGGCTGGCGGGGGTTCGGCCGCGCGTCGATATCAGCCGTGATGCGGCTCCGTCTCGCTCTCGTCTCCTTGCTCGGGCTCGCTGTCGCCGGCGGGCTCGTGGCGACCCGCGCCACCGCCAGCGAGGCGATCACCGACACGAACGTTCGTAACGTGACGCTCGCGGTGAACACGAAGGGCGAGGCGCTCTTGACGTACATCAGGGCGAACGGGACGGTCCGCCACGTCCTCGCGTACGGCGCGATCAATGCGAACGCGCCGGTCGACGCCAATGTCCGGCAGGTGCGGTTCAAGTGGGACTACGCGGGCGGCTGGGGAAAGTACCGGAACGCCGGGTACTGGAAGACGTTCCGTAACGCGTGTCAGCCGTACGACGGGCCGGCGCTGCCGTACTTCGTCGCCGGCTGCAAGGCTCCGGACGGCACCTACTGGGCGATCCAATCTTGGCAGCGGCTGCTGCCCCTCCTTGGCTTCGACGCGTGGAAGCCCGAGCAGCTCGCGTTCGAGACGCATCTCTCGCATTGGTCAGGGCCGCTACCGGAACTCGAGGCGTACGCGCATTGGACATACGGAGGCCAATGGCAGGGGCTGTTCGGGCGCCTGACGTACCTTGGGCAGCCGGTACACGGCTTCGCCTCCACCCGCGACGGCAATCCGCGCGACCGGTACGGCCGGAACATCTTCATCGACACGCTCAACTCCGCGTACGGCCCGGGCTGGAAGCGCGAGTCCGGCATCCTCGCCCATACGCCCACCGGGACGTTCTGTCACAGCTTCGTGCCGCAGAAGCCCTTCGCTGGATATCCGACCGACGCGCAGCGTCCCGCCGCGCCCGGCGAGCGCTACAGGATCAGCGTGATGGGGCCGGGTGTGACGCCGGTCGTGTCTGTCGAGATCCCGGGCCTCACCTCAGCCGGCCGGCAGAGCGCCGGCTCGATGGACGCGATCTGGGATCAAGTGATGACGGGCGACGCCCGCTGCGCTCCCGAGCGCTGACCTAGTCCTTAGATTTAGCCGCGCCATCTCGGAACGTCGATCGTTGCCTCCTCGTCGATGTGCACGGCGACTCGGTCACCTTCGCGCGGGTGCTCCGCCGCGGTCGTGACGGCGCTCAGCTCGTCGCCGTTCTCGAGCCGCACACGGAGCCAGACAACGGCGCCGCGCCGCTCGGCGGCCACCACAACGGCGCCCTCGCCTGGCCCGACCGTCACTGCTTGCGGCGGGATCACGACGCAGCGGTCGCCTTCGTCGCGGATATTCCGCAGGCCGAGAAAGCGTGCGACCCAGTCGTCCGCGGGTTGGCGCCAGAGGTCGTCCGGGGCAGCGACCTGTACCACCTGGCCCTCCCGGATCACCGCAACCGCGTGGCCGAGCGCGAACGCCTCGCCCGCGTCGTGGGTCACGTAGACGACCGTCAGCTGCAACGTGGCGAAGAGCTCGCGCAGGTCGTTGAGCAGGCGTTCACGAAGCGGTCCATCGAGCGAGCCGAGTGGCTCGTCGAGGAGCAGGGCTCGCGGCTTCGGCGCGAGGGCCCGTGCGAGGGCGACGCGTTGCTGCTCGCCGCCCGACAGCGTCTGCACCGCGCGGGTTTCGGATCCAGGGAGGCCGACGAGCTCGAGTAGCTCTCGCACCCTGTGGGCGATCTCGCGTCGCGGCAGGCCATCCATCCGCAGTCCGAAACCGATGTTGCCCACCACGTCCCGGTGTGGGAACAGCGCGTTGTCCTGGAACATCAGGCCGACGCCACGACGGTGGACGGGGATGCCGGCGAGATTGTCGCCGTCGAGCAGGATCCGGCCCGAATCGGGCGGCTGCAGCCCAGCGACCACACGGAGCAGCGTCGTCTTGCCGCAGCCGCTCGGGCCGAGAACGGCGAGCGTCTTACCTGTGCCTGCTTCCAACGAGGCGCCGTCCAGCGCACGCGTGCCGTCGAACGAGACGCGAACGTCCTCCACGCGGAGCATCAGATGGCGCCCCGGCGTGAGGTCAGCCGATCCGCGATCCCGACTGCCACCACCGTGACAGTCATCAGGACGACGCAGAGCGCGGCCGCTGTTCCCTGGTTCGTCGCGCCGGGTCGTTCGAGGAAGCGGAAGATCGCGACCGGCAAGGTCGGGCGGTCGCTGCGCGCGAGGAAGACCGTCGCGCCGAACTCGCCGAGCGCGATGGCGAAGGCGAGCCCGGCCGCGACGCCGAGCGGGCGGAGGACGAGCGGTAGGTCGATCTCTCGCCTCACTCTGGCCGGAGGCGCTCCGAGCACGGCCGCGGCCTCGCGCAGGCGCGGGTCGATCCCACGCAATGCGGGCGCCACGATCCGCACGACGAATGGCGCGGCAACGAGAGCCTGCACGACGGGGACGATCCAGACCGCGTCCCGAAAATCGAGCGGGGGCGTGTCGAAGGCGATGACGAACCCGTAGCCGAGCATCACCGCGGAGGCTCCGAGCGGCAACATCACGGCCGTGTCGAGCCAGCGCCCGGATCTCCGACGCGCGAGTGCAGCTGCGGCGAGCGCGCCGACGGTGAGCGCGATCGCCGTTGCAGCTGCCGCGTACGCGAGCGAGTACTCCACTGCACGCCACGGAGCGACGAGCAGCGTCGGGGTCTCGCGCCCGAGCGCGCGGTAGAAGGCGAGCCCCGCGCCGTTTGGCGTTGCGAAGGAGCGTTCGACGAGCGCGGCCAGAGGAAGTCCAAAGCCGAACGCGGCGAGAGCGAGAATCGTGGCGAGCGCATGCCGTTCCCAGCCACGCGGGCGTCGTGCCGAGATCTGCTCGACCGCGATCGGCAGCCGTACGCCGGCCCGCGTCTCGAGACTCGACGACACCGCGACGATCGCAGCGACCGCGACAAGCTGCAACAACGAGAGTGCGGCGGCCGCGCGGAGGTCGAAAGCCTGAGTCGCGAGGTCGTAGATGTCCACCTCTAGGGTCGCGAAGCGCGGGCCGCCGAGGATCACGATCACGCCGAACGACGTGAAGCAGAAGAGGAAGGTCAAGGCCGACGCCGCGGCAAGTGCCGGCCGCAGCGCGGGCAGCGTCAGCTCACGGAACCGTCGACTCGGAGATGCGCCGAGCGTCGCTGCCGCATCCCAGAGGGTCGGATCGAGCCGTGCCCAGTAGCCGCCCACCACGCGCACGACGACCGCGACGTTGAAGAACACGTGCGCGAGCAGGATCGGAACGATTCCTCGTTGCATGCTCTCGGGCAGAAGTGCGAGGAACGCGGTCGCGACGACGACGGTTGGCAGCACGAACGGCACGACGACGAGCGCGCGCACGAGCCCCCGGCCGCGGAACGCGACGCGTGCGGTCGCCCACGCGAGAGGCATCCCGACGGCGAGTGTCAGCGCCGTCGACGCCGCCGCTTGCCACACCGTGAACCACACGATGTGCAGCGTCCCCCGGTCGAAGAGGACGTCGGTCGGCAGAGAGCCACCGAGCCCGCGCCGGAGGATGGTCACGAGCGGGTAGACGAAGAAGAGCCCGAGGAACGCCGCCGGCACACCGACCAGAGCCAGACGGGCGACCGCCCCTGTCGCCTTGTGCTTCAGAGACACGAGGTCAGCGGAGGACGGTGGCCGTCCACCTACGGATCCACGCATCGCGGTTCGCCCCGATCGTCGCCGGTGACAGCTCGAGAGGTGACGAGATCGGCGGGGAAAAGCGCCGGAAGACGGCAGGCAGCGGCGTCTTCTCGCGAACCGGGTAGACGAACATCGTGAGCGGGATGCCGGCCTGGAAGCGCTGCGAGAGCAGGAAGTCGACGAGCTTGCGTGCGCCATCAGGATTCCGCGTGCCGCGCAGCACCCCGGCGAGCTCGACCTGGCCGAAGCACGTGTTGCGCACGACGCCCACCGGCGACTGCGTCAGCGGCTTGCCGGCGAAGTAGACCTCCGCCGCCGGATCGCTCGAGTACGAGACGACGATCGGCCGCTTCCCCTTGCGGCTCGACGAGCCGGAGAACTGGGCGTTGTATGCCTCGTCCCAGCCGTTCGTGACGAGCACCTTGCGGATCTCGCTCCAGTACGCCCACGGCTCGTTCCCACGGCCGAAATGCGCGATCGTGGCCAGCATGAACGCGAGCCCGGGAGTCGACGTCGCGGGGTTCTCGACCACGGTGAGCTTCGCGTAGTCGCGCCGCGCGAGATCTTCGAACGAGGCGGGCGGCGGGAGCTTGTGCTTCGCGAACCAGGCGCGGTCGTAGACGAGGCAGATGTCGCCGTGGTCGATCGGAACAAGCCGGTGGCGCGGGTCGAGGTCGTAGCGCGGGTCGACGTGTGCGAGAGCCGGCGGCCCATACACGTCGAAAACCTTCCCGCCGAGTGCGCGCGACAGCAGGTTGTTGTCGACGCCGAAGAAGACGTCGCCCTCTGGCTTGCCGGCGGTGAGCAGGGCACGGTTCAGCGCTGCGCCGGCGTCGCCGTTCTGCAGGATGCGCAGATTCAGGCCCGATTGCTTCTCGAAGGCTGCCTTCGTGGGCTTGGAGATTGCGAACGAGTCGTGCGTCACGAGGATGACATCGCGTGCTCCGGATGCGGCCTGGCCGGCCGTCGTGCCGGCGACCGCGACCGCGACGGCTGCTGCGACGACGATGACTCTCCTCATGACGTGCTCCTTTCGTCGTCTGTCTGATCACCGGGGCGAACCGCCAGTAGGACGCCTCGCTCGAGCTTGATGCGTGCTTCCGATAGGGCGAAGACGTTCGAGACGCCGCGGCTCGAACCGGGCTCGAGCCGCTCGCCGCGAAGGGGAAACCTGAGCCCTTCGGTGGTCACGCCCTCCGCAGGGCCGTGGAGTGCGAGGAGCGAGATCAGCTCGCCGACCTCGCCCACGAGCCGTCGCTCGGCGCGGACGACGTGCACCACCGCCGATCCGAGTGCCGCATCCAGCTCGCAGTCGGCGAACCGTGCCGACCCGAGCAGGAGCAGCGACGACAGCAGATGATCGAGCCGGCCGCAGTCGCTGCCGAGCACGAGGATCCGCCGCGGCCCGAGCGCTACGGCCGCGTCGAGCGCGAGCTCCAGGTCGGTCGCATCCTTCTCGGCGGGGTGTCGCTCGATCCGAGCGCCCGCCGCGCGGGCAGTTTCGAGCCCGCCGGCGGTCACGGAATCGAAGTCGCCGACTGCGATCTCGACGTGCAAGCCGAGCGCCAGAGCCCGGTCGACGCCGCTATCCGCAGCGACGACCGGTGCTCCCGTGGGAATCTCGAGCGTCGGTGGCTGGCTGGCCGGCCCGCCCGCGACGACGACAACGGTCTCGTGTTGCTCTTGCAGATCCACCACGTTCTTCCTCCGCTGGCATTACCCAGATCAGGTTCGGCGGGTCGGCGGTGCTGTAACCGCCCTCTCAGCCCGGATGCCCCGAGCTCCCCGTATCGCTCACGAGATCGTACCGCCTATGCGGCGGTGCCGTTCACGCTCCCCTATGGACGGAGACGAGCGCGAGGCGCTCGGTGCCGCCCTTGACGGCCTCCTCGAGGACGGTGCCGATGCCCCGCACGTAGAGCTTGTGATCGAGCACGCCCGGCTCGAGCGGCGTCCACTCCTTCGTCAGCAGAGCGGCTTTCGACGAGACGTACGGGACGCTCACCGCGGCACGCAGGCTGAGCACCTGGAAGTGATCCTCGGCCTGGCCTCTGTAGAACTCCTGCTGGGCGCTCTGACCGACG
>JANMWV010000442.1:0-2696 GCA_031394165.1 Actinomycetes bacterium | reverse complement strand
TCATGAGGATCTTGATGATGTTCGGCATCGAGACGCCGAGCGCCTGCGAGAAGTCTCGGACGCTGACGCCGGACTCGACGGAGACGGGACCGGTCGGGGCGACCGGCGCCTGGCGCGGTCCGTCGCGGCGCGGCGCGTCGTCGCGGCCCCGGCCTCCCTGGCGCGGGTCGCGCGGACGCGCCGCCGCGTTGTCGATGACGACGCGACGCCTGCGATTGCCCGGACCGCTGCCGCCGCGAGGGCGGAGCGGACGATTCGGTTTGCCTCCGTTAGCCATTTGCCTCCTCGTAAGTGTAGAGACGCGACAGCGACGGATCGACCCGCACTCCTCGTCTCAATGCCCGTGCGAACCCCCGCTGCGCCTGGGCCCGCTCGAAGCAGGCGAGGCGCCGGCAGGTGTACGCGCCCCTGCCCGGCGATTCCCTCCCCGGGACGAGCTGTCCGTCCAGCGCCGTGAAACGCAGCAGGTCGCGCTGAGGCGCGCTCCGGCCGCAGCCGACGCAGCGCCTCACCGGCTCGCTCATCTACGTCCCGTCCTGCGTCGCCTCCTCGACGGGGCTGCCCGCCGGAACCTCCACCGACGGGGCGACCTCGACCTCTGCCTCGGCGGCCGGCTCGACCTCTGCCTCGGGCTCGGCGACCTCCGGCTCGGGCTCGGCGACCTCCGGCTCGGCGGCGACCGTCTCCTCGGCGGCCTCCGGAGTCGGCGTCTCGCCGTCGTCCTCGGCCGGCTCCTCGGCCGCGGCCTGTGCCGCCTTCGCGGCCTCTTCGGCCGCCTTGCCGCCGACGTAGTCGGAGCCGGAGCCCTCGAGCGACTGGTGCGCCGGCACGCCGCAGAAGCGGGAGCTGTGCAGCGACGCGTTCGGGCAGCGCTTGCCGTTCGCGAGGACTGCGGAGCAGCGGCCGGAGAGCTCCTCCTCGCCACCGCCGCCGCCGAAGGCGACGTCCGCCTCGGCCTGCGCGAACTCGGTGTCGGACTGGATGTCGATCTTCCAGCCGGTGAGGCGCGCAGCGAGCCGTGCGTTCATGCCTTCCTTGCCGATCGCGAGCGCGAGCTGGTCGTCGGGGACGACGACCGTCGCCTCCTTGCCGTCGTCGTCGAGATAGACCTCGCGGACGCGGGCCGGCGACAGGGCCTTCGCGACGAAGCGCGCAGGCTCGTTGTTCCACGGGATGATGTCGATCTTCTCGCCGCGAAGCTCGGAGACGACCATGCGCACGCGCGAGCCGCGAGGCCCGACGCACGCACCGACCGGGTCGACGCCCTGGGCGTGCGACTCGACGGCGATCTTCGACCGGTAGCCGGGCTCGCGGGCGACGCCGCGGATCTCGACGAGGCCGTCGGCGATCTCGGGCACCTCCAGCTCGAACAGCGTCTTGATCAGCTCGGGGTCGCGGCGCGAGAGGATCACCTGCGGGCCCTTCGTGCCGGAGCGGACCTCGGTGATGACGGCCTTGATGCGGGAGCCCTGCTCGTAGCGCTCGCCGTCGACCTGCTCGGAGCGAGGCAGCAGCGCCTCGACCTTGCCGAGGTCGACGAGCACGTTGTTGCGGTCGCCCGCCTGCTGCACGATGCCGGTGACGACCTCGCTGACGCGGTCGATGTACTCGTCGTACATCATCCGGCGCTCTTCCTCGCGGATGCGCTGGAGGATCACCTGCTTCGCAGTCTGCGCGGCGATGCGCCCGAAGCCTTCCGGCGTCACGTCCTCACGCTTGATCTGCTCGTCCGGGATGTCGGCCCAGTCGACGTCGAGGTCGTCGTCGGAGATGAGCGTGTGCTGGCGCTCGCCCGTCTCCTCCTCGAGGCGCTCGAGCTCGTCGAGCTTGCGCTCGCGCGCATCCTCGAGCAGGCGCGTCTCGACGTCCTCGGGCAGCTCGATCGAGAAGACGCGGAAGTCGCCCAGGTCGTCCATCTCGACCGTCGCGTGCCGGGACGCGCCCGGCGTCTTCTTGTACGCGGCGAGCAGCGCGTCCTCGAGGGCGGCGACGAGCGCCCCCTCCTCGATTCCCTTGTCGCGCTCGATCTCGCGAACCGCTTCGATGATCTCCTGGGTCATGTCTACCTCTCGTCGATCAGATTGCCCCGCACGATCGCCTCGTACGGAATGTCGATGTCGGCGCCGTCGATGCTCACTGTCAGAGCGTCGGCGCCGGCCTCCTTCACTTCCCCTTTGAACTTCGAGCGACCGGCGACCGGCTCGCCGGTGCGCAGCGCGACCTTGCGGCCGACGACGCTCGCGAAGTGCTCCGGCGTGCGCACGGGGCGCTCGACGCCGGGCGACGACACGTCGATCGTGTACTCGCGGAGCATGTCGCGCAGCACGTCGGTGACCTGCTTGCACAGCGCGTGATCGACACCCTCGGGGTGGTCGACGTACACGCAGAAGCGTGTCGGGGTCATCAGCTCGAGCGCCAGCACTTCGACGCCGGCGAGTTCGCTCTCGATGCGCGGTGCAACGTGCTGGAGCAGGGTGTGTTCCTTTTCGTAGGTCGTGGCCATTGGTGTCTTTCTCGAAAAACTGTCTTTCTCGAAAAAAAGTGGGCCCGCAGGGCCCACTTCGCCAAAAATCGGTGAAACGCGGTGAGCCAAGTGTAGCAAGCCGCTTCGCTTCGCTGGCTTGACGGGGGGGTACAATGTTACCCCCGGGGCCCCCCCGGGTATTATATCGGCGGGCGGGGGGAGAGAGAGGCGG
>JANMWV010000434.1:0-6694 GCA_031394165.1 Actinomycetes bacterium | reverse complement strand
GCTGCTTGTATTCGGTCGAGGTCAGCGCGAGGAGGTGCGGCTTCAGCTTCAGCATCAGCTTCTTCACCTCGCCGAGCTGCTTTGGATCCTCGGTGTTGTACGAGTAGCCGAGCATGATCGCGAGCGAGCCGATCGTCTCCTGCACTCCGTCGAGGAACGTCACCTTCCCCGAGTACTTCGTCATGGTCAGGTTCACGAACTCGCGCCAGGTCGTCGGCTTCTCGGGCACCTTGTCGGTGCGATAGATGAAGCCGGTCGTTCCCCAGTCCTTCGGCACCGAGTACTGCCCCTTCGGGTCGTACGGCTGGCGGGTGAACTTCGGGTCGATGTTCGCCTTCGCGGTCGGCAGCTTCGACCAGTCGAGCGGCTCGAGCAACTTCAGCGCACGCAAGATCTCGATCTCGTACCCGGTCGGCACCATGAGGTCGTAGCCGCGGGCGCCCGCCTGGAGCTTCGCCTGCAACTCCTCGTTCGAGACGTAGAAGCTCTTCTTGACCTGGATGCCGGTCGCCTTCGTGAAGGCCGGATACGTCTTCGGGTTCACGTAGTCGGCCCAGTTGTAGTAATAGAACGAGCCCGCCGCCGGGGCCGCGAACGCGCGACCCGCGTTGCCGCCGGCAAGGAGCGCCGCACCGAGCGCCGCCGCACCGAGGAAGCCCTTTCGGTCGTACCGTTGCTCCGTGAGGAGCGTCAACTCGTCAGTCAACTTCGACACCTCCTTCGTTCTTGCTCAGAGGAAGAGCCGCCCCGTCGGCCCAGGTCACCTCGACGCGCGCGCCGTGTTGCCACGCATCGGCCGTACTCGTTCCGTTGCGTTGCCGCCGTACCAGTAGCTCCTGCCCGTCGTCGGTTCGCACGACCCACTGGATCGAGGGCCCGACGACCATTGCGACGACGACTTCGCCTCCGATCGTGCCCGAGCCAACTGCTGTGAGCTCGAGCGCTTCGGGACGTACCGCGAGTTGCCGGCCGCCCGTGTCGATGAAGTTCGTCTCGCCGATGAACTCCGCCACGAACTGCGTGGCGGGCGTGTCGTAGATCTCTGCCGGCCGCGCGAGTTGCTCGATCCGGCCGTGGTTCATCACCGCCACGCGGTCCGACATCACCATCGCCTCCTCCTGGTCGTGCGTGACGTAGACGAAGGTGATGCCGACGCGTTCCTGGATGCGCTTCAGCTCGATCTGGAGCTCGCGCCGGACCTTGAGGTCGAGGGCGCCGAGCGGCTCGTCGAGCAGGAGAACACGCGGCTCCAGCACGAGCGCACGCGCGAGCGCGACGCGCTGCTGCTGCCCACCGGACAATTCGCGCGGCCTGCGACCGTCGAACCCGCTCAAGCGCACGAGGTCGAGCGCCTCGCGCGCACGACGCTTGCGCGCCGCACGATCCACGCGCCGTTGCTTCAGGCCGTAGCCGACATTCTCGAGCACCGTCAAATGCGGAAAGAGTGCGTAGGACTGGAAGACGGTGTTGACGTTGCGCTTGTACGGCGGCCGCCCGCTCACATCCTCGCCGTCAAGCAGCACCACGCCTTCGTCCGGACGCTCGAAGCCCGCGATGAGACGGAGCGTCGTCGTCTTGCCGCACCCTGACGGGCCAAGGAGCGACAGGAACTCCCCGTGACGGATCTCGAGGTCGAGCGCATCGACGGCGGGGGTCTCGCCGTACCGTTTCGTCACCCCGCGGAGCTCGATGTCGAGATCGGGCATCAGTAGCTCGGCGGGCTGATCACGAAGATGACCTCGGCCGTCGCGTCGCCGGGGTTGCTGACCCGGTGCGGCGTCGAGCTCTGGTAGTTGACGCTGTCACCGGTCTCCAGCTCGTGGATCTCGGTTCCGAGCTGGACGTGCACGCGGCCGGCGACGACGAGCAGGAGCTCCTCGGAGTCGCCGTGCGTGTACGGCTCGTCTCCCGTCGAGCCGCCGGGATCGAACTGGGCCGCCACGACCTCGAGGGAATGGAACGGCTTCGGCGTGAGCAGGGCCTTCCTGCCGAGCTTCCCCCAGGCGACGAGCTGGCGTGCGTCGTAGCGCAGCACGCGAGGCCGTGACAGCCCCTCGGCCGCGAAGAGGTCGGAGACCTCGACGCCGAGAGCGGCCGCGAGCCGCTGGAGGGACGCGATGCTCGCACTCGTTCGCCCGCGCTCCAACTGGCTGAGGAAGCTCTCGCTGAACCCGGCGACGCCCGCCACCTCCTTCAGCGTCCGCCGGCGGAGGAGGCGGATCGCCCGCAGCCGTTCGCCGAGGTCGGTCTGCGCAGCGCCGTTCGTCGCCGCAGCGGTTTCCGCTGGAACTTCAGTCATCTGAACTGTAAGTTCATTTGGATGAAGCGACTATATGACCGCCGGCTGCACGGGTCAACCGAGCCGTGGTGGGTCGAGGAGGCAGGGCGAAGCGAGCCCGCGCCCCGGCTCGAGGAGACCGTCGAGGCGGACGTCGCGATCGTCGGCGGCGGGCTGACCGGCTTCTGGACAGCGCTCGCGGTGCTCGAGCGGAAGCCGGCTGCGCGCGTCGTCGTGCTCGAAGCGTCGCGCTGCGGCGACGGCGCAAGCGCGCGCAACGGAGGCTTCCTGCACGGCTACTGGGCGTCGTTGCCGCGGCTCGTCGACGTGCTCGGCGCGGAGGACGCGCTCCAGGTGGCGCGGTCGGCGAACGGCATCGTCGCGGCGGTGCGCGCGCTGGGTGAAGACGTGTGGCTCGAGGAGGGCGGCCTGCTGCTCGTCTCGACGTCGGTGGGCCACGACGAGCCGGTACGCCGCGCGATCGCCGTCGCGGAGAAGCTCGGTGTGCCCGAGGAGGCTGTCCTCGTACGCCGTGAGGACGTCCCTGTGCGCTCGCCTGTATTCCGCGAGGCGGTGCGCTTCCGCGACGGCGCGACCGTGCAACCTGGACGGCTTCTGCACGCAGTTCGGAACGCGGCGCTGCGCGCGGGAGCGCGGCTGCACGAGGTCACGCCTGTAACCGCAATCGAGAACGGCCGGGTGCGGACGCCGCTCGGCTCGGTCAAGGCGGAGGAGATCGTCGTCGCGACGAACGCGTGGGCATCGGCGTGGCGTCCGACGGCCCGACGCCTCGCCGTCGCGAAGAGCGCGATCGTCCTGACCGAGCCCGTTCCGGATCTCGCAGCGCGCATCGGCTGGGAGGGCCGCGAGGCGGTCATGGACGGCCGCAGATTCCTCTCCTATTTCCGGACGACGAACGACGGTCGCGTGCTCATGGGCAGTGCCTCCGGCTCGATGTCACGCGCCGAGCATCTGTTGCGCACGTTGCTGCCGGGTCTCGACGACGTGCGCGTTGCTCACCGCTGGTGGGGCGCGATCGACATCTCGAGCGACCGGTTCCCGTTCTTCGGAACCGTGCCCGGCACGCACGTGCACTTCGGCGCCGGGTACACCGGGAACGGTGTGGGGCCGAGCTGGCTCGGCGGGCAACTGCTGGCTGCGCTCACGCTCGGCGAAGACGTCAGCTCGCCGCTCGTGCGCCGGCGCGTACCGCAGTTGCCGCGGGAGCCGTTGCGGTCGCTCGGCACATTGCTGGTCGGCCGCGCGTTGCTCTCGCTCGACGACGCGGAGCACGATGGCGTTCGCCCCTCGCGCCTCGCCACCATGGTCGCCGGTATGCCGGAGCGGATCGGCCTCCGCATCGCCTCACGCTGATCAACGCGCGGCGCGGTACACGCCGTCGTGGACGACCGCGGCGCCTGCCAGCTCGAGCTCCACGAGCTCTCGGGCGACCTCGGCAGCCGACCGGCCCGTGCACCGCGCGAGCTCGTCCGCGCTCGCGGGCAGGAGGCCGAGCAGCGGCGAGTCGACAGCGCCACGCGCAACCTCGGCTTCGAGGCCGAAGCACGAGAGGACGTCGTCGGCACAGGTGAGCGGCGAGGCTCCGAGCTTCAGCAGCGCATTCGTCCCGGCCGAGAGCGCCGACGTGATCTCGCCGGGGACGGCGAACACCTCGCGGCCCTCCTCCAGCGCGAGATCGGCGGTGATCAGCGCACCGCTCCGCTCGCGGGCCTCGACGACAACTGTCGCCTGGGCGAGACCAGCCACGATTCTGTTCCGGGCGGGGAAACGCCATGGCGCCGGCTCGACCCCGGGCGCGTACTCCGCGACGATCAGCCCGGTCTCGGCGATGCGCCGCGCGAGCTCGGCGTGCGCCGCCGGATAGTCGCGGTCGATGCCGCAGCCGAGCACGGCCACGGTCGGCGTGCCTGCCTCGAGCGCGCCGCGGTGCGCTTCGGCGTCGATGCCCCGAGCGAGCCCGCTGACGACGACGAGGCCGGCACGCGCCACGTCGCGGGCGAGCGTCCGCCCCGCTGCTGCGCCGTACCCCGAGCAGGCCCGTGCGCCGACGATCGCGACCGCCGGGCGCGAGAGCAGCTCGACGTCCGCCCCACCTCGCACAAACAAGCCCGCAGGCGGATCGTGCACCGCACGCAGCAACGCCGGGAACTGCTGCGACGAGCGCGCCACGAAGCGGAAGCCGGCGCCTGCGAGCCGCTGCTCGTACGCAGCCGCGTCGAACGCACGCAGGTGTGCCGCCCAGCGCGCGCCTGCCGGCGGGCGGATCAGATGCGTTCCCGTCTCGGACGCGAACACGGCGAGTGCGAGCTCGCTCATCCCGCGAGCTCCTGCGGCGCGCGATAGGCGAGCGCCTCCCCGACGTGCTCCGGCCGCACCTGCTCTGCGCCCGCGAGCGCGGCGATCGTGCGCGAGACCCGTGCGACGCGCGCGCGTCCGCGACCGGACAGCGGCAGCCGGTCGACCGCGCGCGTCAAGAGCTCGTCTGCTTCGGCGGTGCGCCGCAGCGGAGCCACCGCGAGCAGCTCGCGCGCCGACGACACGCGCTCGGCCACCGGCTCGGACGCCTCGCCCGGCCCGGCCGCCAGCTCGTCCGCGCGCGGCCGCGGCACCGCGATCACCAGGTCGAACCGGTCGAGCAACGCACGCGAGAGCTTGTCCCGGTACGCCGCAAGCCGTTGCGCAGAGCACGAGCACTCCGCAGCCGGATCGCCGCGCGCGCCGCACGGACAGAGATTCATCGTCGCCACGAGCTGAAACCGCGCGGGAAAGATCGCGCGCCCGGCCGCGCGCGCGATGCAGATGAAGCCGTCCTCGAGCGGCTGCCGCAGCGCTTCGAGCGTCGGCCGTGGGAACTCCGCCAGCTCGTCGAGGAGCAGCACGCCGCGATGCGCGAGGCTCGCCTCCCCGGGCCGGATGCCTGGGCCGCCGCCGACGACGGCGGCCGTCGACGCGCTGTGATGCGGCGCACGAAACGGCGGCGTCACGAGCAGCGGCTGATCGTGCGAGAGCAGCCCCGCGACCGAATGGATGCGCGTCACCTCGAGCGCCGCCTCCGCATCGAGCGTCGGCAGAATGCCCGGTAGGCGGCGTGCGAGCATCGTCTTGCCCGTGCCGGGCGGACCGCCGAGCAGTAGGTTGTGCCCGCCGGCGGCCGCGATCTCGAGCGCGCGCCGCGCACGCTCGTGACCGCGCACGTCGGCGAGATCGGGTGGCGCAACGGGATCCGCGTACCGCGGCGGCGCGACGTCGTCGGGCTCGAGCTCGCCGCGCAGATACGCGACTACGTCCGCGAGGTGCCTGAACGGCAGCGCGTCGATGCCCGCGAGCGACGCCTCGGCCGCGGACTCCGTCGGACAGAGGAGCCGTTCGATGCCCATCCGGCGGGCGCCCTCGGCGACCGCGAGCACGCCGCCAACGCGCCGGAGCCGCCCGTCGAGCGCGAGCTCGCACACCGAGGCATGCCGGTCGAGCTCCGCGTGCGGCAACTGCCGGGACGCCGCGAGCACCGCGAGCGCGATCGGCAGGTCGTAGCCCGATCCCTCCTTGCGCAGGCCCGCCGGCGCGAGATTGACGGTGACGCGCCCGTCCGGGAAACGCAGCTCCGCCGCCTGGATCCCGCTGCGTACCCGCTGACGCGCCTCCGCGCACGCGCGGTCGGGCAGCCCGACGATCACGAACGACGGCAGCGCGTTCTCGTAGACGTCGGCCTCGACCTCGACGCGGCGCGCCTCGAGCCCGACGAGCGCATGGGTGACCGCGCGTGCCAGCACGACTCGACGCTATGCCGTGAGGTGTGCCGGCTCTCTCGCAACTTCGCCACGAGTGGACAGGACGATGCAAACGTCGTAGCGTCGCGCGCATCCAACCAAGGAGGAACGATGTACGCACGCGTAGTGACCTTCGAGGGCGCCAGCGCCGCGGCGATGGACGAGACGGCGAAGCAGATCCAGGAGGGCGAGCGGCCGGAGGGCGTTCCCGCGACGGCCTACTACTTCCTCGGCGACCGCGCGTCGGGGAAGGTCATCACCATCGGTCTCTTCGAGACGGAGGAGGACCTGCAGACGGGGCACGCGACGCTGAGCGCGATGACCCCTCCCGGCGACGGGTTCGGAGAGCGCACGAGCGTCGATCTCATGGAGGTTCTCGCGCACATGACCGAGTAGTCGCGACCTAGCGCGCGTATGCGACGAGCACGTCTTCGAAGTACTCGCCGGCACGCCGGCCCGTACGACGGTTGACGTGCCGTCGCAGCCGGGCGTCGAGGCGCAGCCCTGCGGCGTCGAGGATCTCGGGATAGAGATTCCGGCGGTCGTTGACGACGACGAGTAGCGGCGCACCCGGCACGAGCGCCGACGCTGCATTGGCGAGTGCGCGCGCGATGCCGCCGCTGTAGGC
>JANMWV010000423.1:0-1578 GCA_031394165.1 Actinomycetes bacterium | reverse complement strand
GAACTGCTCGGTCGGGGCGATCGGAAAGCGCACCTCGATCTCGCCTCCCCCGAGCGTGCGCGACACCTCGAAGCCCGCGTCGCGGAACACGGAGAGCATTGCGCTGTTCTCGGGCAGCACCTCCGCCACGAACGACTCGATACCGGCTTCGGCCGCCCGCGCCGCGAGCTGTTCGAGCAGCCGTGTCGCAGCACCCCGGCCCTGGAGCTCCTCCGCGACCGTGAACGCGACCTCTGCGACCGCCGGATCGCGCAGGCGCGCGTACTCTGCCACAGCGACGACGTGTTCGTCGCCGTCGGCATCGGCCAGGACGCCGACCAGCGCGCCACGGTCGACCCAGTTGGGATCGAGGACGTGCTCGACGAGTGTCGCGTCGACGTGTCGGATGCCGTGGAACCGCAGGTACCGGCTCTGGTCCGAGAGCCGTTCGAAGAACTCGACGAGGGCGCCCCCATCGCTCTGCGCGGGCGCCCTCAGCCGCAACGTCGAGCCGTCGCGGAGGATCACGTCCACCGCGACGGCGGCCGCAGTTCTAGGCAGCACCGACAAGGTCATCCTTGCGGGCCTTCGCCGGCTTGACGTCGACGGGCTCGGCCGCCAGCACGACTTTCAGCGCGTGCGTCTTCGCTGCGTCGGAGAACGTGTCGTAGGCGCCCATCATCTCGTCGAGCGGGAAGTAGTGCGTCGCGAACGGTAGCGTGCTCAGCTTCCCTTCCGCGATGAGATCGAGCAGGCGGGGAGTGGAGAACGTGTCCACGAGCCCCGTCGTGATCGTCAGGTCGCGGATCCAGAGGGTTTCGAGGTGCAGCGTCGCCGAATGCCCGTGCACACCGACGTTCGCGACCCGCCCACCCGGGCGGACGAGCTCGGTGCACAGCTCGAAGGTCTCGGGAACGCCGACCGCTTCGATCGCGACATCGGCTCCGAGGCCGTCCGTCAGCTTCATGACGTCGGCGACGGCCGTTCCGCCGGCGTTGTTGATCGTCACGTCGGCTCCGAGGTCGCGCGCCCGGTCGAGGCGAGCGTCGTCGACGTCGATCGCGACGATGTGCGAAGGGGTGAAGAGGCCGGCAGTCAGCACTGCCGCGAGCCCGATCGGGCCCGCGCCGACGATCGCGACCGTGTCGCCCGGCTCGACGCGCCCGTTGAGCACGCCGACCTCGTACGCCGTTGGAAGGATGTCGGCGAGGAAGAGCACCTCTTCATCGTCGAGCGCGGCCGGAACCTTGTAGACCGACGTGTCGGCGAACGGCACCCGCGCGTACTCGGCCTGGAGGCCGTCGATCAGGTGTCCGAAGATCCAGCCGCCGCCGCCGCTACAGAGGCCGTAGCGGCGCTCCCTACAGAACCTGCAGCGGCCGCACGAGGTGATGCATGAGACGAGAACGCGGTCGCCGACCTTCAGTGTCGTGACGGCGCTGCCCTTCTCGACGATCGTCGCGACGGCCTCGTGTCCGAGGATCGTTCCCGGCTTACCCGTCGGTAAATCGCCCTTGAGGATGTGCTGGTCGGTGCCGAAAATCGTCGAGGAATCGATGTGAACGACGATGTCCGTCGGCACCTCGATCGCCGGATCCG
>JANMWV010000408.1:0-2107 GCA_031394165.1 Actinomycetes bacterium | reverse complement strand
GGCCCGCCGGGGCGGGCCTTCCCAGTACATGCGTCGTCATCTGCAGTGGCGACTAGCTTGCGACTGTGCCGATCCGGTCGGACTCCTGGATCACTTTGCCTGTCATTGCCGCATCGAATTGGAATCTGAGCGCCCCCCGGGTGAGCGTGAGGTCGCTGGAGAGCGAACTGGCTCACCTCGACGCGACATCCTCCACGGCGCGGCACTGGCCGCCGCCGAGCTGACGACGGAAGACACGCGAGCCTCGCCTGCCGAGCTTCGAAGCCAGCCTTGACTTAGGCGAACAAGAGGTCTACAAACATGCCGACAATCGAGGTTAGGGGCGGGCGTGGCGACCATGACCAAGATCGACGAGACACAGGTCGACGAGCTGCGGGCAATGGTTTCAGGACATGTCGTTCTTCCGGGCGAGGTCGGATACGACGAGGTGCGTCAGGTCCACAACGGGCTGATCGACCGGCATCCCGCGGTCATCGTGCGCTGCCAGGGCGCCGCCGACGTGATCGACGCAGTCAGGTTCGCCAGAGGTGCCGGCCTCGAGATCTGCGTCCGCGGCGGCGGCCACAACGTGGCCGGCCGAGCCGTGATCGACGGCGCGCTGATGATCGATCTCTCGCCGCTGAAGGGGATCCGGGTCGACCCGGGTACCGCGCGCGTGCAGGCTCAGGCCGGCGTACTCTGGGGCGAGTTGAACCGCGAGACCGCCGTACATGGGTTGGCCGTGACGGGCGGGACTGTCTCGACAACCGGCATCGCAGGCCTCACCCTCGGAGGCGGCCACGGCTGGCTGATGTCGAAGCTCGGCACGACGGTTGACAACCTGACAGCGGTCGACATCGTGACCGCGGACGGCGAGCTCGTCATCGCCAGCTCCGACTCGCACCCCGACCTTTTCTGGGCGCTGCGCGGCGGCGGCGGCAACTTCGGTGTCGCGACCTCGTTCGAATACCGTCTTTACCCGCTGCGGCAGGTCGTCGCAGGGCTGATCGCCCACCCCCTTGCGGCGGCGGGCGACCTTCTGCGGTTCGTTCGCGACTACGTGCGAGACCTGCCCGACGAGCTGACGGTCGCCGCCGGAGTCGTGAACGCCCCGGACGGCTCGGGGGTGAAGCTCGGCGCGGTCGTCGTCTGCCATTGCGGCGCGGAGGCGCAGGCGAACGCCGACTTGAAGCCGCTGCTCGAGTTCGGCGAGCCGGCGATAGTGCAAGTCGGCCCCATGCCCTACCCAGTCGTGAACACACTCCTCGATGCGGGGTTCCCGAAGGGCGCCCTCAACTACTGGAAGTCGGACTTCTTCGACGAGCTGAGCGACGACGTGATCGACATCCTTGTCGAGAGCTTCGCGCACCAGCCGTCGCCGATGGGTGGCGCCATCTTCGAGCACTTCCACGGGGCCGTGGCGCGGGTCGCCGAGTCGGAGACAGCCTGGCCGCTTCGCCGCGAGGGCTTCAACCTCATCATCCTCGGCGAATGGGCCGACCCGGCCGCGACCGACGAGAACATCGCCTGGACGAGGTCGTTGTACGCGAGGGTGGAGCCGTACGCTGCGGGACGCCGCTATGTCAACTACCTCGACGACGACGACTCCGATGCCGTCGCTTCTGCCTACGGGCCGAACTTCGCACGCCTCGCCGAGATCAAGCAGCGCTACGACCCCGACAACGTGTTCCGTCACAACCAGAACATCCGCCCGGCGGGATAGCTACTCGGCCCCATCCGGAGGCGGCTCGTCTTCGGCGAGGCGCCGCTGCAGGACGCTGCGCGAGAGCACGCCGATCAGCCTGCCGTCCTCGACGCAATCCGCGACGTGCTGGAACGCATCGCGGTCGGTCCTGAGCCTCCCGACTAGTTGTTCGAGATCACGAAGCGGACGCTCGAACAGCTACGGGCCGGGATCGCCGCCCAGGGACACGTCCGCTTCGGCCGTCTTGTCGGCGCGGCCGCCGGCGCGTACCGTGCGGGTTGGGGTCGGCGAGCGCCGCTAGCGCCAGGTCAGGGTCATAGAGGTCGGCCATAGCTCGCGTGCACTTCCCGAGCGCATGATCGCCCCTCTCGCGGGCGCGCGCGGGGGCGTCCGGCATCGGCCGGTGTCGTACTGCTCTATGAC
>JANMWV010000407.1:0-2526 GCA_031394165.1 Actinomycetes bacterium | reverse complement strand
GCGCCTGACCGAGCAGGGCTTCGACGTGGTCGGCATCGATCCGCACGCTCCCGACGGTGACCTGTTCCGGCGCTGCCGCCTCGAGGAGGTCGTCGATCCGGGCATCGGTCCGCCGCTCGAGCGCGCCTTCGACGCCGTCGTGGCGAGCGTCTCGCTCCACCACGTCCACGATCTCGACCGCTCGACGGCAAACCTCCGCGCCGTGCTCGCCCCGCGCGGCGCGCTGCTGCTGCGCGAATTCGATCGCGGCGCGCTCGACCACGAGCCGACCATGCGCTGGTGGTTCGACCGGCTGCAGGCGCGTCACGAGGAGCGGCCCGTCCTCACATCGCTCGCCGCCGCCGTCGATCAAAGCTTCGACGAGTTCGTCGCCACGTGGCGTGCGCGCATGGACGGGCACATCATCCCGTGGACCGAACTGCGCGAGGGTTTGACGATCGGCGGCTTCGTCACGGAGTCCGAGGACTCGACGCCGTACCTGTTCCGCTACGGGCTGAGCGAGGCCGAGCGCGCCGACGAGGAGCAGGCGATCGCAGCGGGCGAGATTCGCGCCGTCGGTGTGCGCTGGCGCGGGAGCGTGGCGGCTCCGTCGACCTCGCGCTGAGAGCGCGTACGACGCGATCGCGATCGCCACGTGCCGGATCGCGGCGCGGCGCACGTCTGGATCGCGCACGCGCGAAGCGCGCGGTTTCGCATCATGCTGGAGACTTCGGGCGGTTCGACCGACGGGATCAACATGCGCTACCCGACAGACGCCGGGCTGGCGCTGGATCCGCCTCGATGACCGTTGAGTCGATCCGCACCTCGCGGCCACGAAAGCGTGTCTCGAGGATCGCTCTCGAGATCACCAGCCGCCTGATCTCACCCATCGTGCCCACCCACAGTCCGGAGCAAGGAATTGGTGACGATTTTCTGCGACAGTCGTAATCGCGCCCGAAGTAGACCCCGAGACCGGGGGGTCTGCACGCGAGGGGCCAAGACGTGATCTCCGGCCACATCGGGGAGCTCCTATCAGCCCTCAGTGGCGATCGCCTTCTTCGGCGCCTGCCACGGCCGCAGTACGCCGAACATGGCTGGGGACTTCTCGGCGCTCGCCCAGATCTCGCGGGTGATCGGCCTCGGCGTGGCGAGCAGGTGCTCGCGGCCGCGCTCGCGCAGGCTCGCCTCGTAGTGCGGCTGGAGCCGCGCGACCGCCGCGACGGCGGCGCAGAGTACCGGAGGCGAGCCCTTCAGGTGCAGCTTCCCCTCTTCCACCAGGCGGGAGATCTCGATCGGCCCGAGGCGATCGAGCAGCAGGTCGTGCATGTCGCCGGCCGGCAGGGCGACGCGCACGGCGGCGTCCTCCGAGGCTCCGCGGGTGATGATCCCGCTCGCGACGTCGAGCCGGAGCACGACGTCTGGGTCGTAGAGCGTCAGCTCGATGCCGAGCCCCTCGCCCAGGGCAGCGGCGGTCGCCGCTGCGGCCACGCCCTCGGGCGTCGCCGCGAAGCGCGCTACGAACGCCGTGACGTCTTCCTGCAGCTCATCGGCATCGATCCACGGGCTCATCGCGCCACCTGCTCGAGCCCGGCGTGGGTGCCGTTGCCTTTCCCGTTAGTCGGGATACGCCCGTGCTGCGCATCCCAGGCGTCGAGATGCGGCGCCATTCTCGTGGCGAGCAGCGTGTGGAAGTGGTGCAGGCAGATCTCCTGCTCGGCTGCGTAACGGCCCTGGCGGTAGACCTGGGAGCGCATCCCGCGCTGTGCGCGCTCGCAGATCTCGTAGTCCTCCGTGTTGACGAGGTGGCCGAAGTTGACGACGGCGGCCTGCAGCAACCGATCCTGGAACGATTTCGCGTCGGGGAACCACCACATGAATTCCGTCTCGGTGCGCTCGGGCCCGAGTGGGCGTACGCGGAACATGAGGATGCCGTCGGGCGTGAAGTTGATCGTTGTGAGCGGGAACACCCAGTGGAAGAAGTAGCCCGTTGCCTCGGTCTCGTCGAGGCCGGGCAGCGGCGGCTTGAGGGCGCGGAACTCCTGCGTGCCGCCGAGGATCCCGGCGACGCGCGAGCCCGGCCCGCGCGGGTGCGGCTCGCCGCCGTACTGCTCGTTCGAGTATTCCCCCAGCCGGTAGGTGTAGATCGACGGGCTGAGGCTCTGCGCTAGGCCGGGGTGGATGAACGGGATGTGGTAGCCCTCCATGAAGTTGTCCACGTAGAGCTTCCAGTTGCAGCCGATTTCCCAGCGCCGGCCGCCCGCGAACTTCAGATCCTGGGTCTCGTAGTTCGCAAGCCGCGGCGTGATGTCGGCCAGCCACTGCTCGAGCGTGACCTTCGGCTCGAGCGCGACGAACACGGTGGGCCCCCAGACTCCGACGTGGAACTGCGGCAAGCGCATCGAAGAGGGATCGAAGTCGAGCGTGCCCTCCATGCCCTGCGTGCGGCGCACGCGCCCGTCGAGCTCGAACGTCCAGCCGTGATACGGGCACTGGAACGCCTTGCGGCTGCCGCAGCCGACGGCGACGGGCCCGCCGCGATGAAGGCAC
>JANMWV010000404.1:0-2062 GCA_031394165.1 Actinomycetes bacterium | reverse complement strand
GCCGGAGACGGCGACGGCGCGCAGGATGCCGCCCGAGGGAAGGCCGACGGTCACCTCTCGCATGGCATCAGACACCTGGCGCCAGATCTCCTCGGCGTCCCAGATCATGTGGCCCCGCGATCCGCCCGGCTCCTGTAGATGAGGTCGGTTCGACCGGGTCGTAACGGCGACCGGCTTGCCGGCGTCGTCGAAGACGCCGACCTTGATCGAGGTCGCGCCGATGTCCACACCGACGAGCACGGGTGCCTACCGGGGATAGGCGGCCGCAACGCCGCCGTCCACGTTGAGGATATTGCCCGTGCTCTTCAACGAGCGGCTCGAGGCGAAGTAGAGGATCGCCTCTGCGATGTCCTCCGGCACGACGTTCACCTTCAGTGTCGTCCGCTGGCGATAGTGCTCTTCGAGCTCGTCCGCGCCGATTCCGTAGTTCCGGGCGCGTTCCTCGCGCCAGGCGCTGTTCCAGATGCCCGAGCCGCGGATGACGGCGTCGGGGTTCACCACGTTGACCCGGATCCCCTCTACGCCGACCTCCTCGGCGACGCAGCGCGCGAGGTGGATCTCGGCGGCCTTGGCCGCGCTGTAGGCCGCAGCCCCCTTCCCGGCGACGAGGCCGTTCTTGGAGGCGACGAAGACGAGGGAGCCGCCCGCTCCCTGCTGCGCCATCCGCCTCACGGCCTCGCGCGCGACAAGAAAATAGCCGCGGCCAAGCACGTCGAAGTTCCTGTCCCAGACCTCCAAGGTGGTGTCCACGAGGTTCGCCGCAAGCGCGATGCCGGCGTTCGAGACGACGATGTCGACGCCGCCCCATTCAAGCACGGCGTCATCGAACCCGGCTTGCACGAGGCCTTCGTCGCCGACGTTCATGCGCACCGCGATCGCGCGTCGCGACCCATGCCGCTCGACGAGCGCGCGGGCGACCTCCTCGGCGCGTTCGCCGTCAAGATCGGCGACGGCCACATGCGCCCCCTGCGCTGCGAGCAACTCGGCGGTCGCGCGGCCGATGCCGCTGGCGCCTCCGGTGACGAGTGCGACGCGGCCCTCGAGCTCGCGGGGCGGCGGCGCGAGGGAGAGCTTGTAGCGCTCCAGCGGCCAGTACTCGACGGCGAAGGCCTCGGCGTCGGTGAGAGAGGTGAAGTCGCTGATTCCCGCCGAGAGCCGGAGCACCTCGATAGCTCGGTGGTAGAGCTGGGCCGAGATGTCCGCGCGGGTGGCGTCGCGGCCGGCCGTGATCATCCCGATTCCCGGGATGAGCGTCACGCGCGGCCCGAGCGGGTCGATCGGGAATGGCGCGGTCTCCGCGTCGACGTGCCCCTCGTGGTAGCTCCGGTACCACGTCTCGTACCCGATGATCCCTTCCCGGATCCCTGTCTCGAGCGAGGCCTCGGTGGCGCCGTCCCAGTCGACCCACAGCGGTCGCACCTTCGTGTTGACGAGGTGGTCCGGACAGGCGGCCCCGATCTGGGAGAGCCTGCGCGCGTCGTCGCCTGCGAGAAACTCGAGCACCTCCGGCCCCGAGTCGACCTGGAGGATCTGGCTTCGCTCGCGCGAGACGCCCCCACGCAGCAGCGGCAGGGCGGCCAGCAGCAGGGAACGCCGAAGCTCGGGCTCAAGCGGCTCGCGAACCCTGGAACCGAACGGGTTGCGGCTGGTGGCGCCCTCGATCGCCCTCGATGCTCGCGCGATCGCCTCCATCGTCGCAGCGTAGGACTCGGCGCCGGTCTGCCCCCACGTCACGAGCCCGTGCTTTGCAAGCAGGACGAACCGGGCCGACGGGTGCTCCCTGACTGCTGCGGCGACCAGCTTCGAGAGGGCGAACCCGGGACGGATATAGTCGATCCAGATGGCCTCGTCGCCGAAGGCTTCCTCGGCGATGCGCCGGCCGCCGGACGCGGCGGTCAGGGCGATGATCGCGTCCGGGTGCGTGTGATCGACGTGCGGCGCCGGGATGAACGCGTGGAGGAGCGTCTCGATCGACGGTCGCGCTTGCGACGGATCCACACCCGAGCGCAGGAGGTAGTCGACCATTTCGGCGTCGGGCATTCTGTCGCGCTGCTCGAGCGGC
>JANMWV010000400.1:0-10759 GCA_031394165.1 Actinomycetes bacterium | reverse complement strand
TGATGGGCGTCCTCGTGAACCACCGCACGACCGTCGCCGTGGCATCAGCCGTGGCGGCCCTGATCGTCGTCCTCAACGTCTTCCTGCTCGGCCAGACCCTTCTTCGCTGACGGAGGCTCACCGTCGCGGAGCGGAACTCGTTCCGCGCAGCAGTGATTCCGCCTGCCGCGAGCACGAAGAAGAAGGGGGCCCACGGGGGAAACATTGTTTCCCCCGTGAAGCGAGCGAAGCGAAGCGCTACAAATAGCCGAGCGGGTCGACCGGCGAGCCGTTGACACGGATCTCGAAATGCAGGTGCGGCCCCGTGCAGAAGCCCGTGCAGCCGACGTAGCCGATCAGCTCTCCCTGCGCGACCGAGGCGCCGCACGAGGTGGCGATGCGGCTCTGGTGGCCGTAGATGGACGCGAGGCCGCCACCGTGGTCGATCATCACGAGGTTCCCGTAGCCCGACATCCAGCCGCACCAGATGACTTTGCCGGCCGCGCTCGCGTGGATCGGCGTGCCGGTCGGAACGCCGATGTCGATGCCGGGATGGAGCGTTCCCCACCGCATGCCGAACGGGCTCGTGATCGGGCCGCTGAGCGGCCACATGAAGCTCGCGGGCGGCCCCGGCGCGGGCGCGGGCACGCCGTCCGTCGACGTCGTGTCCGTAATCGAGCCGCCCGAGGAGGAAGAGCGCGCGGCCGCCTGGATCGCCTGGATCCGCGCCGCCAGCTGGGCGCTCGCGTCGGCGAGGGCCTTCGACTCCCCGACCTCCGCGGAGATCTGCGCCTTCGTCGCGACGAGCGCGTGCGACTTGCTCGACCGCGCGCCCGAGAGCTTGTGGCGGCTCGCGAGCAGTTCCCCACGCAAGATCGCCGCCTGCTGCACGCGAGCGTCGATCGCGCGCGCTTCGTTCGCAACGCCGGTGCGCACCTTCTTCGTGCGTGCTCGCGCGACCGTGATCTGCCGCTTCGCCGTCGCAACCGCCGTCGCGACCCGCTTGTCCTGCTTCGCAATCGCCCCGAGGAAGTCGAGCTGGTCGAGGACGTCCTGGAAGCTCTTCGACGTGAGGACCACGTCGATCGTGGTCGGGTCCTCCTGCTTGTAGATCGCGACGAGCCGCCTGTCGAGGCGCTGCACGGAGAGCGTGTACTCGTGCTTCAAATAGTGGAACCGCTGGGTCTGCAGCTTGAAGAGCTGGTTGAGCTTGTCGAGGCGACGCTGGCGCAACGCGAGGTCGGACTGGAGTGCCGAGAGGCGGCTCGAGACGTCGCCGACCCGGCTCTCGAGCGTGTGGATCCGGCCGGTGAGCGCGCCGATCTGCGCGTCGAGCGCCGACGCACGGCGCTTTGACTCGGCGATCTTGCTCTGGAGCGTGCTGAGCTTCGAGTCGACGCTCGCTTTCTGGCCGCCGAGGCCGTCTCCGGCGAGCGCAGGAGCCGCGAGCGCGAGCGTGAGGGCAAGCAGAAGCGTGACGCGTGTCGCCATGGGCAGGGTTTCTACGGGGCGCTACGCGTCCCTGCCCCGGATTCCGGTCAGGACGCGCGCAGGATCTCGGCGGCACGTCGGCGCAGCGGCCCGAGTAGCTCGCGGTAGTCGTCGTCCGAGACCTTGCCGGTGCGATGGTCGAACTCCAGCTCCTTCAGCGCCCCGAGCGCGCGGTCGCGCTCCTCGGCGAGCTCCAGGCGCCGCCGCTCGAGGTCGCTGAGCTCGTCGAGCCGGTCGCTGACCGGCTCGGGCTCGCGCAGGAACGGACGTGCGACGAACGCAACTGCGACCACCGCGAGCAGCGCCGCCAACGCGAGCCCAACCGTCATGCCGCGACGGCGCCCGCTGCGTAGCGCTCCGCGAGCCGCCTCTGCTCGACCGCGTCGGGCCACATCGCGATCAGCGCGCCGAAGACGAAGAGGAAGCCGGCGGCCCAAATGAGATTCACGAGCGGCTTCACGAGCACCTTCAGGAAGAGCGTGTGCGACTTCCCGGTCGGCAGCTGGTCGGCGATCGTGAAGAGATCGCCGATGTTGCGCGGGTCGTGATAGATCGACACCTCGTTCGAGACCTGTTGCTCGACGGCGTAACTGTTCTTGCCCGGGTGGAGCGTCGTCACATGCGAGCCGCCGCGCGAGACGTCGACCACGGCGCGAACCGCGAGCGCGTTCGCCTCCTGGCGCTGCTCGAGCCGCGTGTACGTCAGCGTGTAGCCGGCGACTTCCATCGACTGGCCCGGCTGCAGACCCCGCTCCCGCACGGTCTGGTAGGCGCTCGAGCCGGC
Organism: Actinomycetes bacterium; assembly: GCA_031394165.1. Lineage (GTDB taxonomy): Bacteria > Actinomycetota > Thermoleophilia > Gaiellales > Gaiellaceae > Palsa-739. Next base: position 8,505 of record JANMWV010000400.1, on the reverse strand, counting down.
GATGCCGATCGCGAGCATCAGGATCGACGCATGGACGACGTAGCCGCCGTAGCGCCGCCGGTTGCGCGCCACGAGCTCGGCGAGAGCTGCGACCCAGGAGCCGCCGGAGAGCACGCGCCGCGCACGCGTACCGCGCACGAACTCGAACACGATCGACGCCGCGACGAATGCGCCAAACGTGTACGCGAGGAGACCGGGCGTCGACGAGCCGTAGCCGAGCACGATCAACGTGACGCCGGTGACGACCGCCGTCAGCGCCGGCACGACGAAGGTCCGACCGAGTGCGCGGAGCGACGCACGACGCCACGCGACGAGCGGGCCGATACCCATCAGCAACAGGAGCGGCAGGCCGAAACTGTGCAAGAAGAAGTTGTAGTACGGCTTCGAGACCGACCGCGTCTCGCCGGTGAACGCCTGGGTCACCAGCGGATACATGACGCCCCAAAGGATCGTGAGGCACAGCGCAACGAGCAGCAGGTTGTTGTAGAGGAAGGTCGCCTCACGCGACACGAGCGACTCGAGCTTCGTCTTCGTGCGCAACAGCGGCAGACGGAGATAGATCAGCCCGACCGAGAACACGACGCAGACAACGATGAAGCCGAGGAACCAGCCGCCGAGCGGGCTCTGCGAGAACGAGTGGATCGAGTTGATCACGCCCGAGCGCGTGAGGAACGTCCCGAAGATCGAGAGACAGAACGCGAGCGCGACGAGCACCATGTTCCAGACCTTCAGCATTCCGCGCTTCTCCTGGATCATCACGGAGTGCAGGAACGCGGTCGCCGCGAGCCAGGGCATGAGCGCGGCGTTCTCGACCGGATCCCATGCGTAGTAGCCGCCCCATCCGATCTCGACGTACGCCCAGTGCGAGCCGAGCAGTTGGCCGACACCGAGGAACGTCCACGCAGCGAGTGTCCAGCGCCGCGTGACGACGATCCAGCGCTCGTCGGTGCGCCGCGAGAGGAGCGCGCCCATCGCGAACGCGAATGGAACCGTCAGCCCGACATAGCCGAGATAGAGCAACGGCGGGTGCGCGAGCATGTACGGGTTCTGCAGGCTCGGCACCATGCCCGCACCGTCTGCCGGAGCGGCGGACGTCTCGAACGGGCTCGAGATGAAGCAGAGCATGAACACGAAGAACGTCGCCACGCCGGCGAGCACCGGCACCACCCACACGACGAGGTCGCGGAGGCGCCGGTTCAACCAGACCGCGAGCGCCGCATAGCCGGTGAGGATCAGGAGCCAGAGGAGCAGCGAGCCCTCCTGCCCGCTCCACAGGCCCGCGAGCCGGTAGCCGAGCGGCAGCGCCCGGCTCGTGTGTCCCGCGACGTAGACGAAGGAGAAGTCGCGCCGCGCGAGCGCAACCAACAACACGACCACCGCGACCGCGGTCGAGGCGAACGCGGCAACGAGTGCGTTCTGCGCCGACAGGGCGAGGCGCCTGCGGCGCTGCCACGCCGCGAGCGAGCCCGCGACGAGCGCGTACACGACGAGCCCGAAGCTCAGGAGGAGCGCTGCGCGGCCGAGCGCTGCCATTTAGGTGGATTTCTTCGCGGGCGCGTACTTCGACGGGCATTTCGTCGAAAGCGTCCCGGGCTTCGCGACGAACGTCCCGTTGCGGAGCGTTCCCTCGACGACGACCTCGCGGCCGGTGCGGAAGAGGTCGGGCACGGTTCCCCGGTAGCTCACGGCGACACGGGAGGTCTTGTCCCCCTGCACGTTCCTCAGCACGAAGTGGAGCCCGCCGGCCGCATGGGCGTCGCCCGTGGCGGCTCCGACGACGCGCCCGACGAGCAGCACGTCGCCGGCCTGGTGGCGTGCGAGATCGCTCGGCTGGATCTGCGGGGTAGCTGCGGCGAACACCGCCGTATAGAGGATGAAGATCGCGAGCACCGCCGCCACCGACAGCGCGATTACCAGCCTGGCCGGGCTCCGTCTCACCCGAGCGATTGTACCGAGGGAAAGGGCGCCGGAAGGCTAGTGGTGCTCGCTGCGCGCGCGCTCGTTGGGCTCCGGCCGGCGCGCCGGGATGCGGTAGCCGTGATCGTGGCAGAGCGAGCCCGGCAGATCCTCGGTCAGAGCGTCGCAATAGCCCTTCCCGTACGCGGCCCGCATGAAGGCTGCGACGACGTCGAGGTTCCACTCCGAGATGTCCGCGGCCTCCCGCCAGAGGTCGGCCAGGCGGAGGTCGATGTCGAGCTCGAGCAGGTCGATCCGGGAGGGCTGCTTCGGCATATGAACAAGGTAAAAAGAGCGTCGGACGGACCGGCTTCCAGCACTACTCTGGGGCCGTGGGAGAGATCAGGATCGGCCCGGCCGGGCTGCCAGACGGGGACTTCGCGGACAGGGACTTCGCGGACGGGGACTTCGCCGAGGCGGCCGACGCCCTCGCTGCCCACGGCTACCGGGCCTGCGAGATCGGGTTCGCGGGCGGCTTCTGGCTCGACTACGAGAGCGCGCCGCTGCTCGGCGACGCGCTGCGGGCGCGCGACATCGTGCTGTCGGTGCACGCGCCGCTCGCCGCGTTCATGGGACACGTCGACCGCGGCAAGAAGTTCAAGATGGCGCTCGGCATGCTCGACCACACCGCCGGCCTCGCGAAAGCGGCGGGCGCGGAGGTGATCGTGTTCCACCCCGGGTTCCTGCTCGGCCGTGAGCGCGAGCGTGCAATCGCTGACGTCGTCGACCAGCTCGGCGACCTGCGCGCGCGACTCGAGTCGAAGGACCGCCTCGTGCCGTTCGGCGTCGAGGTGATGGGTCGCGTGCGCGAGCTAGGGACGATCGACGACGTGCTCGCGATCGCAGCGCAGGTCGACGTCGTGCGGCCCGTGCTCGACTTCGCGCACATGCACGCGACGAGCGACGGCGCGTTCACGGATGTCGATGCGTTCGCATCGGCGCTCGAGGCAACCGACGCGGTCATCGAGGCGGACGCGCCGTTCCACATTCACTTCAGCGACATCGCCTACGCGAACCGCAACGAGAAGAACCACCTGCCCTACGGCGAGGGAACGCTGCGCGCCGAGCCGTTGCGCGACGCGCTCTCACGGTTCGAGCGGGCTGCGACGGTGATCAGCGAGTCGCCCGACGAGGCGTCGACTCAGGCCATCGGCGCTGTGCTGCTCGGCGAGAGCTCCGCGAGCCGCGCCTCGTAGCGAGCGACCTCGTCGTCGCGTCCGCGGTCGCGGAAGAACTCGAGCGCGTTCCCGAGCATCAGGCGCTCGACGGCGCGGAAGCCGTAGAACTCGAGCCCTTCGATCGCCTCGTGGAAGAGCGCCTCGGCTTCGGCGTCACGACCCTGCGCGGCGCGCACCTCGGCCAGCGCGATCTTCGTCGTCGAGAGCGACACACGGTCCTCGGGGCCGACCGTCTCGCGCGACTCGAGCGCGAACCGCTCAGCCTCCTCGAGGCGGCCGAGGCGCACGAGCACCTGCGCGAGCGCGCGTTGCGCCTCGCAGAGCTGGCCGCGCCCGCCGAGGCCCTTGAGCGCGCGCTCGGCATCGCGCAACAGCTTCTCTCCGCGCTCGAGGTCACCCTGCGCGGCAGCGGTGCGGCCGAGCATCAGGGTCATCGACGCCTCGCGGATCGCGTTGCCGATCTCGTTGTAGAAGTCTCGGGCCTCGGCAAACGCCGCCTCGGCTTCCGCATAGTTCGCGCGGTAGTCCTCGAGCGCACCGCGCACGGCGAGGGCGTTGCCCCTGCTGAACGCACTGCCGCTCTCGGCGGCGAGCTCGGCCACGCGCTCGATCAGCGGCTCGGCCTGCTCGAAGTCGAGCCGCTGCAGATAGGCAAGCGCGAGGCTGTGCGTGACGGTGGCTTCCTGGTCCTTGCGTCCGGCGGCCTGCGCAGCACCGAGGCTGAGCTTTGCCCAGCGCTCGAACGCTTCGCTGTCGCCGAGCCACGCGGCGATCTGCGACGCGATCAGGAGCGGCTCGAAACGGATTTCCGGCGGCTCCTCCGACAGCACCTCGAGCGCTTGCGTGACGAGCCGCTGCGCACCGAGCGCGTCGGCGCGCTGATACAGCACGGCGTCGGCGAGCGCGGTCAGTGCGCGACCCTGGAGCCGACGCTCGCCCGTCGCGGCCGCGGTCTTCGCGACTTCCTCCATCTCGACGATCACCGCGGTCATGTCGGCCAGCCGCCACGCGGCGCGCGCTGCGAGGTAGCGCCGGTGCGTCGACGGCGCGAGCTCGACCGCACGGAGCAAGAGCTTTCGCGCAGTCCGGAATGCCTCGCGCGACAGTGCGCGATGGCCTGCCTGGGCGAGCGCCTCGGCCGCCTGTTCGGCGAGCTCGGGCGGCGCGGCGCCGTCGAGCTCCTCGAGCAGACGTGCTGCCTGGTCGAGATGGAACGCGCGGATCTCGAGCAGCTCGTCTCCGGCTCGCTCGCCGAGCCACGTCGCGAACGCGCGGTGCAGGTCGGCGCGCGAGCTCTTCGAGAGGCCGCTGTACGCGACCTCACGGATCAGCACGTGCTTGAACTTGAACGCCTGCTCGCCGCTGATCGTCGCGCGCTCCTCGCGCACGACGAGATCGCGCGCGAGGAGCGCCTCGAGAGCGGCCTCGACGTCATCGACGTCCGGCGAGAGGTGCTCGAGCGCGCCGCGCATGAAGAGCCGGCCCATCGCCGCAGCACGCTGGATCAGCGTGCGCTGCGTCGTCGGCAGCCGATCGATGCGCGCTGCGATGAGCGCCTGCAGCGTGTCGGGGATGCGCTCCGCGCCCCCGCGGGGCCGCTCCGCGAGCATCCGGATCGTCTCCTCGACGAAGAGCGGATTGCCCTCGGTCTTCGCGAGCACGGTCGCAGTGTCGATCGGCAGCTCGAGATCCGCGGTGAGCGCACGGACGAGCTCGACGCTCTCCTCGGGCTGGAGCGGCTCGAGCTCGATCGCGGTCGCGCGCACCCGGCCGCCGCCCCAGCCCGGGCGGAGGTCGAGCAGCTCACCGCGTGCGAGGCAGAGCAAGAGGAGCGGCGCCTGCCGGACGGTGGCCGCGAGATGCTCGATCAGCTCGAGCAGCGGCTCCTCGCCCCAGTGGACGTCCTCGAAGACGAGCACGAGCGGCTGGGCCTGTGCGAGCTGCTCCGTCCAGGCACGCGCGGCCCAGGCGATCTCCTGCTGGCTGCGCTCGCCTTCCACCGCCTCGAGCACGCCGACGGCGAGCCCGAGCAGGTCGGCCACTGCCTCGTCCTCGCAGCACGCTCTGAGCTTCCTCTGCGCCTCGTCGAGCGGATCGTCGTCGGTGATCCCTGCGGACGCCTTCACCATCTCGGCGAGCGGCCAGTAGGTGACGCCCTCGCCGTAGGGGAGACAGCGGCCCAGCAGCACGGTCGCGCCCTCGAGGCCGGCGACGAACTCGCGGGCGAGCCGGCTCTTCCCGACGCCGGGATCGCCGTAGACGGTGAACAGCGTCGCCCGCGCGTCGCGCACGGCGCGTGCGAACGTGTTCTCCAGCAGCTCGAGCTCGCTCTGCCGGCCGACGAGCGGCGACCGAAGGCCGCCCACCGGTGCCCCTACGCCCAAAGAGCCGCGATCCGAGGCGCAGACGACGCGGTGCGCGGCGACCGGGTTCGCCCAGCCGCGCAGCTCCAGCGGGCCGACCTGCTCGAGCTCGATACGCCCACGGACGAGGCGCGCCGCGCCCGGGCCGATCATGATCTCGCCCGGCTGTGCCTCCTGCTGGAGGCGCGCGGCGAGGTTGACAGCCTCGCCGGTGGCGAACGTCGACTCTGTCTCGTCGTCGGTGACGACCTCGCCGGACTCGATTCCGACGCGCGCCTCGAAGCCGAGCTCCCGCACGCGCTCGAGGATGGCGAGCCCGGCGCGCACGGCGCGTTCGGCGTCGTCCTCGTGCGCGAGCGGCACGCCGAACGCGGCCATCACGGCGTCGCCGGCGAACTTCTCGACGATGCCGCCGTGGGTGACGATGCAGTGCGAGACCTGCTCGAAGAACTGCGAGACGCGGCGGCGCACGACTTCCGGGTCGACGCCGGCAACGAGCTCGGTCGAGCTGACGAGGTCGACGAAGAGCACCGTTGCAAGCTTCCGTTCCACAACGGAATTCTAGTTGCCGGGGTGTTGGCTACCGGGCCGCGGGTCGGGCGGTTTCCGTAGCATCAGGCCGATGCTCGATCCCAAGGCCTTCAAGGCGTACGACATCCGCGGTCTCTATCCGGCGGAGCTCGACGAGGACGGCGCCTACGCGGTCGGGCGCGCCTACGTCGAGCAGTTCGAGCCGCGCCGCATCGCCGTCGGGCGCGACATGCGACTCTCGAGCCCGCAGATGGCGGCCGAGGTGATGCGCGGTGCGGCAGACGCCGGTGCCGAGGTGCTCGACCTCGGGCTCGTCGGCACCGAGATGGTCTATTTCGCGGTCGGGGAGCTGGAGCTCGACGGCGGCATCGAGGTGACGGCCTCGCACAATCCAAAGGAGTACACCGGGATGAAGATCGTGCGCCGGGGGGCGCTGCCGGTCGGCGGCGAGTCCGGCCTCCTCGACATCCGCGACCGTGCGGTGACGATCGTGGAGCGCACGCGCGGCGGCGCGGGGCGCGTGGCGCCGTACGACATCTGGCCGGCCTACGTCGATCGGGTGCTGTCGTTCATCGACGTGTCTGCCGTGCGGCCGCTGAAGGTCGTGATCGACGCGGCGAACGGCATGGCGGGCGCGATGCTGCCGCCCGTGCTCGAGCACCTGCCGATCGAAGCCGTGCAGTGCTACTTCGAGCTCGACGGCTCGTTCCCGAACCACGAGCCGAATCCGCTGCTGCCGGAGAATCGCGAGTTCATCGTCGGCAAGACGCTCGAGGAGGGCGCCGACCTCGGGGTCGCGTTCGACGGCGACGCCGATCGCTGCTTCTTCGTCGACGACACCGGCGACTTCGTGCCGGGCGACTTCGCGACGGCGCTGCTCGCCGAGTCGTTGTTGGCGAAGGAGCCGGGCGCGAAGATCATCTACGACGTGCGGGCGAGCTGGGCCGTGCCGCACACGATCGAGCAGGCCGGAGGCGTGCCGCTCATGAACCGTGTCGGCCACGCGTACATCAAGCACCGCATGCGCAAGGAGGATGCCGCGTTCGGCGGCGAGGTGTCCGGCCACTACTACTTCCGCGACTTCTCGCAGGCCGACTCGGGCGTCGTTCCGTTCCTGCTCATGCTCGAGCTCGTCTCGAAGCGCGGCAAGAAGCTCTCGGAGCTGCTGAAGCCCTATCGCGAGCGCTACTTCATCACGGGCGAGATCAACACTCCGGTCGCCGACGTCGCGCTCAAGCTGCAAGAGCTGAAGGAGCGCTATGCGACCGAGGGCACGGTCTCACACCTCGACGGCGTCTCGGTCGACGCCGACGGGTGGCACTTCAACGTGCGCCCGTCGAACACGGAGCCGCTGCTGCGGCTCAATCTCGAGGCACTCTCGCAGAAGACGATGGAAGCGAAGCGCGACGAGGTACTCGACCTCATCCGGTCGTGAGCGCGATCGACCGGCAGCCCTTCAAGCTCTCCGCCCGGACGCGCGTCGGCTTCTCTGACACGGATGCGCAGGGAATCGTCTACTACGGGCGCTACAACCCGTACTTCGACCTTGCACGCGTCGAGTACCTGCGGACGCTCGGGCTGATGCATCACGACGGTCCCGGCGACTTCGTCATGCGCGCCAACGACGTCGAGTACTTCGCACCGGCGGTCTTCGACGACGAGATCGAGGTGTTCGTCCGCGTGTCGCGCATCGGCCAGACGAGCGTCACCTTTCAGTTCGCGGCCTACCGTGAGCCCGACGACGTCTTGATGGTCACCGCGCACCAGACGCTCGTGTACGTCGATCTGGCCGAGCGGAAGAAATGTGCGGTTCCCGCCGACTACCGGCGGCGAATCGTCGAGCGCGAAGGAGCCGATGTCGAGCAGTGACGCCGCGCTCGAGACGATCGAAGAGATCGTCGGCCACGGCGGCGACGCGGACGACGTGCTGCGGCAGGTCGTCGCCGCGCTCCACGAGCGAGCCGGCTACGACTGGGCGGGGCTGTTCTTCGTCGAAGAGGGCGCGCTCACCCTCGGCCCCGAAGCCGGAGTTCCCGACGAGGCGCAGCGCGCGAGCGTCCCCGTGCTCTGGCAGGGCGACACGGTCGCGGAGCTCGCCGTCGACGGCGACACAACAGACGACACCGCGTTCCTCGAGCGCGTCGCCCAGCTCGTCTCGGGTCACTGCCTCGTCGGCTGGGACACCGGCGGCGAGCCGTGGGACGCCTAGAGAGGGCCGCGCGCCCGGCCGGTGTCCTCAAACCGCCGGGCGCCGCAGAACCCCAGCCCTCCTCCCCCCTCTCGTTGTAGTCGGCCTCCCGCCTCCGGTCGATCCCTCGATCTAGGGAACGGCGGACGACGCGCCACATCCCTCGTTCGAGTGAACGCCGTGGCTCCACGAACGGCCTCGCGACGGCTGTCCCTCGATCGAGTTACCCCACTCCTCGAACGAGCAGTCCCTCGATCGAGGGGCGCCAGAACCGTCGCGGAGCGGAGCT
>JANMWV010000382.1:0-2079 GCA_031394165.1 Actinomycetes bacterium | reverse complement strand
CTCGGCGAGTGCCGCGGCCGCGACCGCGTCGGCGCGCTCAGGCCCGACGGCGTGTTCGGCGGCGAATGCGGCCAGCTCGGCCGTCGCGGCGCATGCGTCGGCGATCTGGAGCGGGATGTCGGCCGCGCGTTCGAGCGCCGGCCCGAGGTCGCGCGCGTCCATGTTCGCGTTCGCCCGTAGCTCGAGAACGCGTGCGAATGCGGCGGCGTCGGTCGCGGCGAGCGGGCGAAGTCGCGACGCGAGCGCGCGAGCCTGTGCCGCGACCCCGGCCGAGTCGGCCCAGCCGGTTGTCGAGCGCGCCGTCATCGCCACCAGCTCGGCGGCCATCGCGCCGACGATCGCCGCGGCAACGCCGCTTGCGGGCACCGGTTTCGTCGCGGCCAGCGCGTCGAGGAACTCGTCGAGCCGAAGCGCGAGCAGATCAGCGCCGTCGCTGCCGTCAGAGCTCACTCGGTGACGCGTCGGCGGAGGAGATCGACGAGCGCAGGTCGCGGTTCGACGCCTTCGGCGGCGAGCGCAGCCTCGAGGTCGGCTAGGAGCGTCGCGCGGAAGACAACGTCTTCCCTTGCGCGTTCGGCGAGCCCGTCGATCTCGGCCCGTGCGCGCGGCAACTCCTGCGCCGCCGTCACGTAGCCGGCCGGTGCCGGGGGCAAGGCCCGCAGCAGTTCACCGATTTGCTCTTCGTCGTAGTGTCTCATTGATCTCTCCGTTCTCTTGACGTGGCAGCGACCACATTTCTTCCCTCGAGTCGCTCACGCAGTCGGCCGAGGCAGCGGGAGATGCGGCTGGCGATCGTGCCGGCGGGGAGATCGAGCGCGTCACCGATCGTGCGGTAGCTCTCGTCCTGGCAGAAGAAGCGGTCGAGGACGTCCTGGCACTCCTGCGAGAGCGATGCCAGCTCCAAGCGGACATCGAAGGCCTCCTCCAGCCGGTCGAACCCGTCCTCGATCTCCTCGGGCAGCTCCTCCACCGGCATCTCGCGCGAGGCGCTGCGGAAGCGATCGATGCATTCGCGCCGTGTGAGCTGACCGATCCACGGCCGGAGGGCCGACGGGTCGCGTAGCGTCCCGAGGCGGTCGTAGATGCGTGCAAAAACCTCCTGGAAGACATCTTCGGCGTCGGTCGGGGAAAGCCGGAAGGCCTGCGTCGCGATCGCGAAGACGTACCGCGAGAAACGCTCGACGAGCTCGTTCCACGCCGGCTGCTCCCCGGCGAGACAGGCGGCGACGAGAGCGCTGTCCGATAGCGGATCCATTTCCCGTAGTGAACCCGATTCGGGAGCCACGGTCTACTCAGGCTCGCGGGAGAGCTCGTCGATTCGCCCCTCGGCGGCGTCGAGGAGAGCCAGACAGCTGCGGTAGAGGTCCTCGCCACGGCGCCAGAGTGCGATCGCGTCGTCGATCGGCACGTCGCCGCTCTCGAGGCGACCGATGATCTCGTCGAGCTCACGCTGTGCCTGTTCGAAGGTCTGCTTGTCGCTCACGGCGTGATCTCCTCGACGCGGGCAGCAACCGAGCCGGCAGCGAGCTGAACCGCGATTTGCTCGCCGACCGCGAGATCTTCCACGCTGCGCAGGACGCCCGAGGCGGCACGGGCGATCGCGTATCCCCGCTCGAGCGTCGCCTGCGGCGAGAGAACCCGCAGCCGTCCGCCGCTCGCAACGAGCGCGGCGCGGCGTCGTTCGAGGAGTAGACGTGGTGCGGCGCGCAGCCGGACGACACCTCGTTCGAGCTGTTCGCGGTCGCGCGTCGCGATACGGCGAACGCCGGCGCCGAGCCGATCGCGCGAGCGGGCGAGCCCGGCGACCAATTCGTCGTAGTCCGGGACGACGAGGCGTGCGGCCGCAGTTGGCGTCGACGCGCGCACGTCGGCGGCCAAGTCGCACAGCGGCGTGTCCTGCTCGTGACCAACCGCCGAAACGACGGGAACGGGGCAGGCGGCGATGGCGCGGACGACGCGCTCGTCGCTGAACGGGAGTAGATCCTCGAAGCTGCCACCGCCGCGCGACACGATCACGACATCGACGGCCGGGTGCGCCGCGAGCGCCGTCAGCGACTTGACGATGCCCACCGCCGCCGA
>JANMWV010000374.1:0-6039 GCA_031394165.1 Actinomycetes bacterium | reverse complement strand
ACGGCGGCGTCCCGCTGGCCGGGCTGGAGATGCGGATCTTCTGAAGCCGTCGGCCGGAGCTCCTCCTTGGGCGGTCGCCGTGGCGCGGGCGCACACCTCTTGGTCCCATCCCAAACCCCCTCCCACCCGGGGCTAGGGCATGGCGTATCACGGAAAGGGTCGCGAGAACGGAACAGCTTCGTCGCGAAAGTAATCGCCGTCTCCGGCGCGCGACCTTGCCGGCGACCACGCTCTTGAGGGAATGCCGGTCAACCTCGAGGTTCAGGATTCGACGTAGTACGCTCGCCCCCGTGAGCGGAGCGCCCAACGCCGACGAGTTCGAGCCGATCCTCCCCGGGCCGGGCGAGTCCGACTACGAGCGGTACCTCCGCACCGACGAGCTCCTCTCGCTCCAGAAGGGGGCGGACGAGTGGGTGCATCGTGACGAGCTCCTCTTCCAGACCGTCCACCAGGCGTCGGAGCTCTGGCTCAAGCACGCGTGCGCGGAGGTCGAAGAGGCGTCGCGGCTGATCGAGGCGCGCGACGTCAATGCGGCGCTGCGGCTCCTCTTCCGCGCGAACCGCTCAATGCGTTACGTCACCGGGTTCCTCGAGCACCTCGAGCTCATGTCGCCGTGGGAGTACCAGGAGGTGCGCCGCGTGCTCGGGCACGGCTCCGGCTTCGACTCGCCCGGCTTCCGCGAGATCCGCCGCGTGTCGGTGCCCCTGTACGGCGCGTTCGAGGACGTGCGCAAGGAGCAGGGGCTCTCGGTGCTCGACCTCTATGTGCACGGGCGCGAGCACGAAGAGCTGTACCAGCTCGCGGAGTTGCTGACCGAGTTCGACGAGCGCGTCGGGCTCTGGCGGTACCGGCACTTCAAGGTCGTCGCGCGGATCATCGGCGAGGACGTCGTCGGCACGCAGGGGACGCCGGTCGAGCTGCTCGCCGGGCTGATCAAGAATAAGATGTTTCCCGAGCTCTGGCGGGTGCGCACGGAGCTGACCGAGCTCGCGAAGCAAAGCGACTGATTGATCTCCCTCGACGAGATTCGCCGCGCGCAGGAGCGCATCGCGGACGCCGTCGTGCGGACGCCGCTCGTGCGGCTCGAGGTCGATGCACCGTGTGAGATCTGGCTGAAGCTCGAGTCGCTGCAGCCGATCGGATCGTTCAAGCTGCGCGGCGCGCTCTCGGCGATCCGCGCGGCGTCTCCCGCCGAGCTCGAGGGCGGCGTCGTCACGGCGAGCGCCGGCAACATGGCGCAGGGCGTCGCGTGGGCTGCGCGCCAGCTCGGCATTCGCGCGCGGATCGTCGCGCCGGAAACGGCGCCACGCGCGAAGCTCGACGCCGTGGAGCGGCTCGGCGGCGAGGTGATCTCCGTCCCGCACGAGGTGTGGTGGCAGACGATGGTCGACCGCCGCTACGAGGGCATCGACGGGCTGTTCGTGCATCCCGTCGAAGACGAGGCGGTGATGGCCGGGAACGGCACGATCGGCCTGGAGCTCGTCGACGACCTGCCGGATCTCGACGCGGTCGTCGTGCCGTGGGGCGGAGGCGGGCTAACGACGGGCATCGCGAGCGCTGTCAAGGCGCTGCGTCCAGGCGTGCGCGTGATCACGGCCGAACCGGAGACGGCGGCGCCGCTCGCTGCGTCGTTCGCGGCGGGCGCGCCCGTGGAGATCGACTTCCGGCCGTCGTTCGTCGACGGTGCCGGCGGCCGCGCGTTGCTGCCGACGATGTGGGACCGTGCACGAGAGCTCGTCGATGCGGCGGTCGCCGTGCCGCTCGATCAGGTTGCGCACGCGATGTGCCTGCTCGCCTCACGCGCGCGCATCGTCGCAGAGGGAGCGGGTGCGCTCGCGCTCGCAGCAGCACTCCGCGGCGACGCCGGCGAGGGCAAGGTCGTGTGCATCGTCAGCGGCGGGAACATCGACGCCGCGGTGCTGGCCCGTGTCCTCTCAGGCGAAACGCCGTAAGGGACGTCGCGGAGCGGAGCTTGCCTCCGCGCAGCAGTGATCCGTTTCGCCTGGAGCACAACGAAGAAGGGGGACCACGGGGGAAACATGGTTACCCCCGTGAAGCTACGCGAGCGAAGCGAGCTGTGCGACGAAGCCGTCGACTTCTTCGACGGTGTTGTAGTGGATGAAGCCGACGCGTACCGCGTCCTTCGGATACGGGAGCTTCTCGCGCAGGCCGAGCGAGTACCAGTTGTCGTGCGCCCAGACGCCGTAGCCGCGCTCGGCCATCGTCGTCGCGACGGTTGCAGCGTCGACGCCGTCGACGTTGAGCAGGAACGTCGGCACGCGGCCCTCCATCGTCTGGAGGCCGTAGACGGTGACGTTCTCCGGCAGCGTCTCGAGGAAGCGGCGGCCGAGGTCGCGCTCGTACGGCTTCAGCACGTCCATGCCGCCGAGCGACTCGAGGTACGCGATCGTCGCCGAGAAACCCGCGAGCAGCTCGTACGGCGCCGTGCCGGTCTCGAACTTGCGGCCGACCGGCGTCGAGCCTGCGGGGCGCGCCTTGTACGGGCGCCACGACTCGAGCAGCTCGTGCCGCCCGTAGGCGAGGCCGAGATGCGGGCCGCAGAACTTGTACGGGGAGCAGAGGAAGACGTCGCAGCCGATCGCCTGCACGTCGACGGGCTCGTGCGCCGCGTAGTGCACCGCATCGATCCACGACAGCGCGCCGGCTTCGCGCGCGAGCTCTGCAACACGCTGCGCATCGGTGATCGAGCCGACGGCGTTCGACGCGTACACGCACGCCACGACGCGCGTGCGCTCGTCGAGCTTGCGCTCGAGATCGTCGAAGTCGAGGCGCAGATCGTCGGTGAGGTCGATCCAGTCGATCTCGAAGCCGCGGTCGGCGGCGAGCTCGATCCACGGCGCGACGCCGCCGTCGTGGTCGAGGCGGCTGACGAGGATCCTGTCGCCCTCCTTCCAGTCGCGCGAAGCAGTGCGGCTGAGCATGAAGTCGAGCGTCGTCATATTCGTGCCGAAGATCACGTCGTTGGCGGAGCAGCCGAGGAACCGTCCGGCGTCTGCGCGGGCGCCGTTCAGGATCGCCTCGACGCGCTTGCCCGTCTCGTACGGCGCGCCGAGGTTGGCGCTCGCCTCGCGCAACGCGCGCGCAATCGCGTCGCCGACCTCGTCGGGCACCTGCGATCCGCCGGGAGCGTCGAGGAAGGCGAAGCCGCCCTGGAGCGACGAGAACCGGCTGCGCACAGCCTGGACGTCGAGTACGGTCACGCTCATGGAGCGAGCCTACCTGGGAGACACGGGGACTCGTGTCTCGAAGATCATCCTCGGCTGCGGCAACTTCGGCGGCGTCGGCTCGTCACCGGCGTTCTTCGACCGCGGCGAGACCCGCGAGGACGCGTTCGCGATCATGGACGCCGCCTGGGACGCGGGCATCACGACCTTCGATACGGCGGATGCCTACGGCGGCGGCCGCAGCGAGTCGTGGATCGGCGACTGGCTCCGCACGAAGGGGAGCGACGTGCGCGATGCGATCGTGCTCTCCACGAAGACGTTCAACCCGATGGACGAGGGTGCCGACCACGGGCTCGCTCCCGCGCGCGTCAAGCGGCAGCTCGAGAGCAGCCTGCAGCGCCTCGGCGTCGAGCACGTGCAGATGTACCTGACGCACGAGCCTGATCCCGACGTGCCGATCGAAGAGACGCTCGGTGCGCTCGACGAGCTCGTGCGTGCAGGCAAGGCCGGCGCGGTCGGCGCGAGCAACGTCGACGGCGCGCAACTGCGCGAGGCGCTCGCCGTGACGCCGGGCGCGCGCTACGGCTGGGTGCAGAACTCATACTCGCTGCTCGACCGCGAGGCCGAGCGGGAAGTGCTGCCGCTCTGCGCCGAGACCGGCCTGGGCTTCACGCCGTTCAGCCCGCTCGCCGGGGGCTGGCTCACCGGCAAGTACACGCGCGGAGTCGAGCTGCCCGCCGGGTCGCGGATGACGCAGCGCCCCGAGCCGTACGCGCACTTCGTCGAGGACGACGCGGTGTGGCGCGGGCTCGACGGCCTCGCCGCCGCGGCGGCCGCGCGTGGAACGAGCCAGGCGGCGCTCGCGCTCGCGTGGCTGCTCGCCGACCCGCGCGTCACGGCCGTCGTCGTCGGGCCCCGGCGTCCGGAGCACCTCGAGCCTGGGCTGACGGCCCTCGAGCAGCCGGCGACGCCCGCGGAGCGCGACGAGCTTTCGCGGCTGTTCGCGCGCTGAGCGGAATCGACAGCCAGACGTCGGCGCCCTCGCCGACGCCAGCGTGGCCGCCGTGGGCGACGGCGACGGTCTGCACGATTGCGAGCCCGAGGCCGGCACCGGGGCCGCTGCGCGCTTCGTCACCGCGGGTGAAGCGCTCGAGCGCGCGAGCGGTGAAGCCGGGCGCAAAGCCGGCGCCTTCGTCGGTCACGTGGATCTCGACACGGTCGTCGCGCTCGACGCACGAGATCCCGATCGTTCCGGCTCCGTGGCGTAGCGCGTTCTCGATCAGATTCGCGAGCGCCTGCTCGAGCCGAAGCCGGTCGGCGTCGACGCGAAGCCCGGAGTGCGCGATCTCGATGCTCCGCCCGTCGTCCTGCGCACGTCGTTAGAAGCGCATGGCTACGCCGTCGATCACGGCGTCCAGATTCTCAGAATCCACTCTCAGCTGCAGCTCGCCTTCGTCGGCACGCGCAAGGAGCAGCAGGTCTTCCGCCAGTTGCGAGAGTCGATCGGCTTCTTCGCCGACCGAGCGCAGGGCTGCCTCGAGCTCTGCCTCGCTGCGGGGAGACTCGAGCGCCAGCTCGATCTCTGCGCGCACGAGCGCGAGCGGCGTTCGCAACTCGTGACTCGCGTCCGCGACAAAGCGGCGCTCGCGTGTCCGCGCGGTCTCGATCCGGCCGAGCAGTTTGTTCAGCGTCTCGCCGAGCGCCGCGATCTCGTCTCGTGCGCTAGCGACCGGCAGGCGCTCGGAGAGGTCGCGAGCAGAGATCGCATCCGCGCGCGCGCGCATTCGTTCGACGGGGCGCAACGCCGCGCCGGCGACGAGGTAGCCGATCAGCGACGCGAGCAGCAGGGCGATCGGGCCACCGACGAGAAGCTCCTGCCGCAGATCCGCGAGCGCCTGGTCGCGCGAGCCGAGCGGCGCGCCCACGACGACGACGAGCTTCTGGTCTTGCGCGCGCACGGGCGCCGCGAGCAGGCGGACGGCGTCGCCGCTTTCGCCCGACCGCGGCACGAGCACGCTGGCGCCGAGCGCGCGTCGCAGCTGGGCGGGGGAGAGCAGCGCTTCGCGGTCGAGACCCGCCGTCTCGTCGAAGACCTTTCCGCGGGAGTCGAGCACCTGGGCGAAGCCTCCGTCACCGTTCCGGAACGACGAGGCTCGGAAGTCGCTCAGGCCGTGGTCGGCTTGCTGCACGAGCGCGGCGACATCGGCGAAGCGAGCCCGCAGGCCCTGTTCGATCGCGCGATCGAGCGACGAGCCGAGCCGGTTGTAGAGCAGGAAGCCGGTCGCCGCGAGGACGACGGCCATTGCCGCCGCGAACACGAGCGTGAGGCGGGCCCGGAGCGGCACGCGTCCCATCAGCCGCCGTCCGTGCGCAGCCGGTAGCCGGCGCCCCGCACCGTCTCGAGCGTCTGCCTGCCGAACGGGCGGTCGATCTTCTCGCGCAGGCGGCGGATGTGCACGGTGACGACGTTCGAGCGGTTGTCGTACGCCATGTCCCACGCGCCCTCGAGCAACTCGAAACGCGAGAGCACCTCGCCAGGCCGTCGCATGAACAGCTCGAGCAACGCGAACTCCTTCGCCGCGAGCGAGATCTCGGTGTCGCCGCGCGACACCTCGCGCGTTGCGGGGTCGAGTCGTAGGTCGCCGACCGCGAGCACGGCCGGACGTTCCGACGGACCGCGGCGGGCGATCGCGCGTAGCCGCGCACGGAGCTCCGCGACGGAGAACGGCTTCGTGAGGTAGTCGTCTGCGCCCGCATCGAGCCCGTGGATGCGGTCCTCGACGGCGTCGCGCGCGGTCAGCATCAGCACGGGCGTCCACACGCCGAACTCACGTAACTGTGCGCACGTCTGGAA
>JANMWV010000113.1:0-4471 GCA_031394165.1 Actinomycetes bacterium | reverse complement strand
GGAACGCAGCAGTCGACGGTCACCGAGCTCGCCGACCGCCTCCAGCTCGCGCAGAGCACCGTGACGGAGCTCGTGCGCCGCGCCGAGGAGGTCGGGCTCGTCGCCCGCGAGCAGTCGTCGCAGGACGCGCGCGTCGCGCTGCTCCGGCTCACGCCGGAGGGCGACCGCCGCCTCATGCAGTCGATCACGCTCCTCACGACCGAACGGGCGCAGCTGCGCGACGCGATCGCGCACCTCAGCGAGACGATCTAGCGCTTCGGCGCGGGGGTACCGCCGGTGCCGCCCGTACTGCCAGACGGCGGATTCGCGCCCGGCGCTGACACCGTCTGCACGACCTCGCAGTTCTTTACGACGTCGACGGCGTCGACCACCGCGCGATCGTTCCCCGTGCCGCAGTCGATGATGTCGCGCTCGCCGTCGGCCGCGTAGATCGTGTCGGAGCCGGGGCCGCCGACGAGCACGTCGGCGCCGGCGCCGCCGATCAGCACGTCGTTGCCCGGGCCGCCGCCGAGCCGGTCGTCGCCCATGCCGCCGAGCAGCGTGTCGTTGCCCTTCTCGCCGAGGATCACGTCGTCGAAGCCACCGCCGGCGAGGTAGTCGCCGCGGCTCGTACCGATGATGCGGCGGCCCTTCCTGTGCGGCGGCGAGGCGAGCACCGGCTCGGAGGCGTCAGACATCGAGATCAGCGACCCGTACGCATTCTTCGCCGTGACGGTGAGCCGCAGCGTCGAGCCGAGATCGCTCTCCGTCGGGTGGTACACGACCTTCGTGGCGCCGGGGATGGAGTGGCACGCGACACCCGTCGCATCGCAGCGCTGCCAGACGAAGCTCGTGGTGATCGGATCGTCACCGGCGAAGGTTCCGATCGACCCGGTCAGTTGCCGACCGGCCGCGACGGTGCCGGTGATCGTCGGCTGCGTGACGACCGACGGCTTGAAGTGCTGCTTGTCGACGATCGGGAAGGTGTGGTTCGTGATTCCGAAATCGGAGCCTGCGACGTTCGTGCCGGTGATCCAGAGGCGGATCGTGGTGCCGATGTCGGCGACGACGGGGACGTATGTCGCGGCCGTCGCACCGGTGATCGGCACGCAACTCGGGATGTCACCCGGTGCGTTGCAGCGCCGCCACGAATAGGTGAACGTCGGCGCCGGCGCGCCGTCCCAGGTGCCTGCGCCCACTCCGAATGTCTGGCCGACGATGTTCTGCCCGGTGATCGCCGGCGTGACGCGCAGCTTCGGTGCGATCGCACTCACGGCCGGCGTCGCCTCGGAGTTCTGCGCGACCGACGCCGCCGAGTTGGTCGCCGTGACCTGCACGCGTAACACCTTGCCGTAGTACGTCACGGAAACGGTGTAAAAGCTCGACGTCGCGCCGATGATGTCGAAGCAGCTCGACGTCGCCGAGTCGCACCACTTCCACTGGTACTTGAAGGTGATCGGGAAGGAGCCGCTCCACGTACCGGCCGTTGCGCTGATGAACGAACCGACGATCGGCGCCGTCTGACCGGTGCCGAAGCTGATCACCGGGTAGGCGGTGTTGAGCGGCGGGTTGATGACGCCGGCCTGCGTGACGATGCCCGATGCGTTGGAGGGCAGCGACGTCGTCGAGGTCGGCGTCGAGTTCGAAGCGATTGACACGACGCGCAGCCTGCTGCCTACGTCGGCGTTGACCACCGCGTACGTCTTGTTCGTCGCGCCCGGGATATCGATGCAGCTGCTCACGGCCGCGTTGCAGCGACTCCACTGATACGTGAAAGAGGTGGCGCCGAGCCAGGAACCGTCCGTCGTCGAGAGAAGCTGCCCGGTTTGGGGTGCCCCGCCGCCCGTGATGCTGGGCGGTGACCCGCGGGCGGGAGCGACGCTCTGCCAGTCGGGGGTGAGATCGGTGATGTCGGTCGTCTGCGATGATGGGCCCGACCAGCCGGCGCCCGCCTGCGCGACGCTCTCGATGCCGTGCGAGGCGTTCGCGTAGAGGATCTCCGTGCCGTCCGGCGACCAGCTCGGCGCGGTCTCGTCCTCGATCGAGACCGGTGTCACCTGCGTCACCGAACCGCCGGAAGGGGAGACGACGTAGATGTGGGCGTGGCCGCTCGACGACGATTGAAATGCGATGGCGCTGTTGTCGGGCGACCAGGCCGGCTGCGACGAACCTGACACACCGGTCGTGGTGATGAACGTGACGGACCCGGCAAAGGCCGACGGCATCCTCGCGATCGCGCCGCCCTGCGTGAACACGATCTGCGCGCCGTCCGGAGACCAGCTCGGATCCGCGTTCGTACCGGAGCTCGTCAACTGGACGTCGGTGCTGCCGGCGAGGGTCCATATGTGGATGTTCGAACCCGAGACGTAGGCGATCTTCAACCCGTCCGGAGACCAGGCCGGCTGTGTCCCGGTGACGCCAGTCGCCGCTGGAACGCAAGCCGAGACGGTGCACGTCTTGATAGCGCCGCCCTGAACGAATGCGAGCTTCGTCCCGTCCGGCGACCAGGACGGATCCGACGCGTTCGCGATGAACTCGGGGCCGATGCTCTTGAGGAAGATGCCCGTACCGCGGACAAACGCGATGTCCCCGTTGCCCCCGAAGCTGGTCGCGCCTAGCGCGCCGCCGCCGAACGGCAGGAGGACAAGACAGAAACAGGCCGCGGCGGCCGCAAGCAGCTTGGGACGAGGACGCACCGGTACGTTGTAACGGTTGAAAGGCATAACTGCTAGACCGGCTCGGGGGATCAGCGACGCTCCAGGAGGTACCACCCTAAACGGGCGGCGTACGACTCGGAACCATGGGGCGCGAGGCGCAGCGCCTCCTCGCGCGCCGGGCCCTCGCAGCCGGCCAGGTCGAGATACGGGCCGAGCTCGCGGCGCTCGTCGTCATAGCGCTGCCGCAGCAGGGTGAGCCCGTTCGCCTCGAAGAGGTCACGCAGGTCGTTCTCGGGCAGCAGCCTCGTGTGGCTCGGGTCGCGCGCCCGCTCGAAGCGGTCGACCGCGATCGACTCCAGCGGGTCGATGTCGCCGAGCTGGTCGATCACGAGCACCCGCCCGCCCCGCCGGGTCACCCTGGCGAGCTCGGCAACGACCAGCTCGGGCCGCGGCACGTGGTGCAGCGTGCGCAGCGTCGCGGCGAGGTCGAAGGAGCCGTCGGGGAAGGGCAGCGCCGTCGCGTCACCCTCGACCAGCTCGACGTTCCCGAAGACGGCGGCGCGTTCCCGCCCGAGCGCAAGCAGCTCGGGAACCCGGTCGACGCCGACGACCTCGCGCACGAGCGGCGCGAGCGCGAGCGCCAGCGCTCCCGCGCCGGTACCGACGTCGATCGCCCGCTCGTCGCCCGCCGGCAGGACGAAGTCGCGTACGCGTTCTGCAAGCTCCGCGGCGGCGGCGTCCTGCCGTGCAGCGACACGGTCGGCAGTCCGTGCGAAGCGGTCAGCCATCGACGACCATGCGCCGCGCCCGCAGTGGCGAGCTGTTGATGCCGCAGGCGAGCTCGTAGTTGATCGTTCCTGCGACCCGCGCGTGCTCCTCGATCAGCACGCCGCGGCCGAGCAGCGTCACCGGCGAGCCGACGGGAAGGTCGCGGTCGAGCTCGACCGCGAAGGCGTCCATCGACACCGTGCCGACGACGCGCCGCGGCTCGCCCGCCACGCGCACGATCGTGCCGGCGAGATCGCGCCGGAAGCCGTCCGCGTAGCCGATGGGGACGATGCCGATCCACGTCTCGCGCTCGGCGACGAAGCGGCGGCCGTAGCCCGTGCTCTCGCCGGCGCGGAGCATGCGGGTCTGCGCGACGTGGCTCGTCCACGTCAGGACGGGCTCGAGGCCGTCGTCCGCGGGATCCGTGCCGAACGGCGAGAGGCCGTAGAGCGCGACGCCGCAGCGCGCCGCGTCGAACCGTGCGCTCGGATAGCGCAACGCAGCGGCGCTGTTCGCGATGTGCCGCGTCAGGTGCGAGTACGGAAGCGTCGCGGAGCGGAAGCGCTCGATCTGCCACTCGGCGTAGGCGGCGTCGGTGTCGGCGGTGGCGAGATGACCCATCAGTCCGACGACCTCGATCGGCGGCATGGGCAGTTCGGAGAGCCCCCACCGCCCCATGCCCGTGTCGAGCTTCAGGTGCACCCGCATTCCGCCGGGAATCTCGCCCGACGAGACGACGAGCTCGAGGTGCGCGTCGCGCGCCTGGCTGACTTCGAGGTTCGTCGAGGGGCCCATGACGACGATCCGCGCGGTCGAGAACTCGCGGCGGAGCGCGAGCCCCTCGGGCACCGTGGCGACGCAGAGCGCGGAAGCACCCGCGCCGAGCGCAGCGCCCGCAACGTCGGACGCGCCGTGGCCGTACGCGTCGGCCTTGACGACCGCCCACAGCTCGCTGCCCTCGAGCGCGTGCAGCAGCGTGCGCACGTTGCGCCGCAGCGCGCCGAGGTCGACGGTCAGCTCCGACCGGTGCATCAGGCGAGCACGCGCGGCAGCGCGTCGAGGAGGTC
>JANMWV010000364.1:0-3471 GCA_031394165.1 Actinomycetes bacterium | reverse complement strand
CTCGAGAACGTGCTGCGCGCGGCGCGCGACCTCACGCGCGGCGGACGCGTGATCTGCGTCGTCGGCGCCGGCGGCGACCGCGACCGCAGCAAGCGGCCGGTGATGGGCCGGCTCGCGTCGGAGCTCGCCGATGTCGCGATCGTCACGTCCGACAACCCGCGCAGCGAAGATCCCCAGGTGATCATCGACGAGATCGTCGCGGGCGTCGTGGGCGAGGTGGACGTCGAGCCGGACCGCGCGGCGGCGATCTCGCGCGCGATCGAGCTCGCGCGCGAGGGCGACGTCGTGCTGATCGCCGGGAAGGGTGCCGAGCAGGGGCAGCAGCTCGCCGACCGCACGATCCCCTTCGACGACCGCCAGGCGGCCCGCGAGGCCCTCGGAGCGCACGCATGATCCCGCTGCGCGTCGCCGATGTGCAGGAGCTCGGGCTCGGCCGCCTCGACGCGCACGCCGACACGATCACGGGCGTCGAGATCGACTCGCGCCGCGTCGGCCCCGGCGACCTCTTCGTCGCGCTCGGCGGCGGCATCGCGTTCGTCGACGACGCGCTTGCGCGCGGAGCGGCCGCGACGCTCGTCCCCGACGACGGCTTCGCCGCGATGGCTGCACTCGGGCGGGTGGTCCGCGCGCGCAGCGAGGCGCGCGTCGTCGCGATCACCGGCTCGAGCGGCAAGACCTCGACGAAGGACATCCTCGCGGCGCTCTGCCGGCCGGTCGCGCGCACGGTCGCCGCGGAGGAGGGCCACAACAACGAGATCGGCCTGCCGCTGACACTGCTGCGGCTCGAGCCCGACACCGAGGTGCTGATCGCCGAGCTGGGCATGCGCGGGCTGGGGCAGATCGCCGCCCTCTGCGACATCGCGCGGCCCCACGTCGGCGTGATCACGAACATCGGGCCGGTCCATCTGGAGCTCCTGGGCACGATTGACCGTGTGGCCGAGGCCAAGGCAGAGCTGCTGCACGCCCTTCCGCCGGGCGGCATCGCCGTGATCCCGGAGGATGCGCCGGAGCTCGAGCCGTTCGTGCCGGACGGCCTCGACGTGCGTCGGTTCGCTGCGCCGCAGGTCGAGGTGCGCGACGGCGCGGTGTTCGTCGAGTTCGGCGGCCGCGCGATCCCGTTCTCGTTCACCGCGCGTCACCAGGCCGCGAACGCCGTGGCGGCGCTGACGGTCGTCGAGGCGCTCGGGCTGCCGCTGCCGGAGACGCTCGTCGAGGTGCTGTTCTCGCGCTGGCGTTGCGAGGAGTCTCCGCTGCCGGGAGGCGGCCTGCTGATCAACGACGCGTACAACGCGAACCCGGCGTCGATGCGCGCCGCGCTCGAGCATCTCGTCGAGCGGGCGAGCGGACGGCGCACCGTCGCCGTGCTCGGAGAGATGGCCGAGCTCGGGGCCGGCGCGCCGCGCTTCCACGAAGAAGTCGGCGCGTTCGCGCGCAGCATCGGCGTTGACGTCGTCGTCGGCGTCGGCGAGCTCAGCCGCCACTACGAGCCGGACGACTGGGCAGCCGACGCGGCCGCGGCGAGCGAGCTCGCGCGCACGGTCGTCGCCGCGGGCGACACCGTGCTCGTCAAGGCGTCACGTGCGGTCGGGCTCGAGATCGTCGCCGACGCGCTCAGCGGGGTGACCGCACAGTGACGCGCGTCCTGATCGGGGGCCTCGTGGCGTTGATCGTCTCGATCCTCGTCGGACCGAAGTTCATCGCGTTCCTGCGCGCGAACGAGTTCGGGCAGCACATCCGCGAGGACGGGCCGCAACACCACTCGTCCAAGCAGGGAACGCCGACGATGGGCGGCTTGATGATCCTCTTCGCGGCGACGATCGGCTTCCTGCCGGTGACGCACTTCCGTCTCCAGGCGTTAACGGTGCTGTTCGCGACGCTCGCGTGCGGCGCGATTGGCTTCCTCGACGACTTCGTGAAGCTGACGCGCGCTCGCTCGCTCGGCCTGAGCGGCCGCTGGAAGCTGCTCCTGCTGCTCGGCGTCACCGTCGTCGTCGCGATCGTCGCGCATCACCTGCGGCTGAGCACGGACGTCTACGTGCCGATCGTCAACGTCTCGATTCCGCTGTCGTACGGGTGGTATGTGTTCCTCTTCCTGATCATCGCCGGCGCGTCGAACGCGACGAATCTCGCGGACGGCATCGACGGCCTCGCCGCGGGAACCGGGATCATCGCGCTGTTCACGTTCACCGCGATGATGGTCGTGTCGTTCGTGCGGTCGAGCTCGAATCCCGCGCATCGCAACTTGACGAAGCTCGACCTCGCGGTGATCGGAGCGGCGCTGATCGGGGCGTCGGTCGGCTTCCTCTGGTACAACGCGTTCCCGGCCGAGGTGTTCATGGGCGACACCGGCTCGATGGCGTTCGGCGGCGCGATCGCGACGTTCGCGATCATGACGAAGACGGAGCTGCTGCTCCTGCTGATCGGCGGCATCTTCGTGATCGAGGCGCTCTCGGTGATGATCCAGGTCTTCACGTTCAAGTACCTCGGCAGACGTGTGTTCCTGATGACGCCGATCCATCACCACTTCGAGATGAAGGCGTGGTCCGAGACGAAGATCATGGTGCGCTTCTGGATCGTCGCGGGGATTCTGTGCGCCGCCGGCTTCGCGCTCTTCTACCGCTACTACTTCGGGCAGCGATGAGCACGACCGCGCTCGTCCTCGGCGTCGCCGCAGCACGCGAGTTCCTGGCGGAGCTCGGCGACTACGACGAGATCGTCGTGCTCGACTCCGACGTGGCAGCGCTCGAGGCCCTGGTCGCCGAGCTCGCCGATCCGCGGCTCGACTACATGCTCGGCGGCCTGCCGGTGCTGCCGCTCCCGAACGCCTCGGTCGACATGCTCGTCGGTGCCGACCCGGCCGATCCCGAAGTCGCGCGGGTGCTCCGGCCCGGCGGACGAGTGCTGTCCGGCTAGAGCCGTCGCGGAGCGGAACGTGTTCCGCGCAGCAGTGAGACGCCCGCCGCGAGCAGACCGAAGAAGGGGGCCCACGGGGGAAACATGGTTTCCCCCGTGAAGCCGAGCGAAGCGAAGGCGACGGCGCCCCGGCGCCGAATCAGCAAGACATGGAGGACTGGCTGCCTCGGCGTGCCCTCGTACTCGGGCTGGCGCGCTCGGGCCGGGCGGCGGCGCTTGCGCTCGCGCGGCGCGGCGTCGAGGTCGTTGCTGCCGACCGCTCGGAGACGGCCGACCCCGGCAGGCTTGCCGAGGCGGGCGTCGAAGTGCGACTCGGGACCGAGGAGGAGTCGCTGTTGCAGGGTGTGGAGCTCGTCGTCAAGAGCCCGGGGGTTCCGGGCGAGGCGCCGCTCGTCGCGGCGGCGCGCGCACGCGGGCTGCCCGTCTGGAGCGAGGTCGAGATCGGCTACCGGCTGCTCGCCGGCAATCCGCTGATCGGCGTCACGGGCACGAACGGCAAGACGACGACGACCGAGCTGCTCGGGGCGATGCTCCGCGCGGCCGGACGGCGCGTCGAGG
>JANMWV010000324.1:0-5831 GCA_031394165.1 Actinomycetes bacterium | reverse complement strand
GCCGGAGCTCGACACGTTCGACTTCAGCCACCGCCTGCTTCGCCAGGAACTCGTTGCCGTCGCGCCGGGCGAGACGTTCGGCCCGGGTGGAGCCGGACTCGTCAGGCTCTCGCTCGCCTCTTCTCCCGAGGCGATCGCCACCGGAATCGATCGCCTCGCACGTTTCGTCGCGGCGACTGGATAGTCGCGGCTACGCCTCGTAGCCGTACACCGACCGCGCCGCATCAGCGGAGATGTAGCCCTCGGCGAGATCTGCGGCGACGGCGTCGCGGGGACGTTCCGTCGGCTGACCGACCCCGCCGCTGCCGGAGCATCGGAAGCTGACGACATCGCCTGCAGCGAGGATCGAGACGCCTTTCGAAGGTAGGCGTCGTTCCTGCGGGCCGTCTGGATTCAGGAGCGTGACCCCGAGCATGCCGGGCGCGCCGCCGTCCAATCCGTAGGGAGCGAAGCGCTGCCGGTCGGTCAGGTTGGAGAGAACCATGCCGTCGGCCAGGACCTTGACGTCCTTCCGGAGGCTCAGGCCGCCTCGGGTGCGCCCGGCACCGCCGGAATCCGTGATCAGCTCGAAGCGCTCGATGAGGATCGGATACTGCGCTTCCTGGATCTCGATGGGGACGTTCTCTACCGAGAACACGGGCGACATCGCATCGACTCCGTCTCGCTCGCGCCGGGCGCCGATGCCGCCGAGGATGTAGTCGTAGTAGACGAACGGCTCGTCGTTGCCGGGGTGTCGGCCCCCGAAGATGGGATTGACCCACTGACCGCTGGCGGCGCAGACCCGGTCGGGTATGGCCGGCGCGAGAGCGCCGAACAGCAACTCCACGATTCGCTGATTGAGACACGCGCGGCCGCCGACTGCCACGCCGTCTCTGGGATTGAAGAAAGACCCTTCGGGGGCAACGACGCTCACCGCGCGCAGTTGGCCCTCATTCTGAGGGATGGCATCCTTGGTCGTGATTGCCTTCGTGACCCAGTAGCAATACGAGCGCGTGTAGCTGAGCGTGCTGTTGATTGCCGACGGCGTCTGATCGGCGCTCCCGGTGAAATCGAAGACGATCTCGTCACCGGCGATCGTGATTGCAACCTCCATGTGCACCGGTTCGGTACCGGGGCCGACGTCGTCGAGCTCGTCGGTGAATCGATAGGTGCCGTCGGGGATTGCGCTCAGCTCGGCCCGCACCGCGCGGTCGGACTCGTCCAGGAAGAGATCAGCAGCGCGCTCCACCGTGTTGCGTCCGTATCGAGCGAACAACGATTCGAGCTGTTGCGTTCCGACGAACAGCGAGCTACGAAGGGCGCGCAGATCTCCGCACACGAGATCGGGAACGCGCACGTTGGCTTCGATGAGACGGAAGATCTCTTCGCAGGGCTTCCCGCCCCGGTAGAGCATCGTCGGCAGGAATCGAAGACCTTCTTGCATCAGCTCCGTCACACCGACGACCGCCTGGCTGCCGGGATGGCTCCCCCCGATGTCAGTGACGTGGACGGTGCCCACCACGAACCCGATCAGTTCTGCTTCGAGGTACACGGGACTCATCTCGAAGAAATCAGGCAGATGGCCGGCCCCCATGAACGGGTCGTTCATCGCGATCACGTCCCCAGGGCCTAGGGTCTCCGCGGGGTAGTACTCGAGCATGTGTCGAACGGCGTGCGGGATCGCACCGAGATGAGCGGGCGCACGGTTCGCCTGCGCGAGCAGTCGTCCACTCGCGTCGAAGACCGCGGTCGTAAAGTCGCCGCCTTCACGCACCTGATCGGAATAGGCCGTGTGGGCGAGCGCGGTGGCCATCTCCTCGGCGATCGCCGCGAGGCGACCCCAGACGACGGCGACGGTCAGGGGATCAGGAGTCAAGCTGGGCTCCGATCTCGATCACGAGTGCCGACGTGTCGTCGACCCGTAGCGTGTCGCCAGGCTGCACGACCGTCGTGGTATGTGCCTCTTCGACGAGCGCGGGGCCGGTGAGAGTATCGCCCGGGAGCATCGTGCGGCGGTCGATGACCGGAACGTCGGCCAACCCCGTTTCGGGGAAGAAGGCCGGCCGACGAACGTTGTCGGCGGCGTGGTGTGCAGAGTCGCCATTCGCCGCTCGGCTTCCTTCGCGTGGCGCCATCCGCAACAGCGTGACGTACCACGTGACGCCTTCGACGGGAAGCGTCTCCCGATAACCGTAGGCACGCTCGTACTGGTGCTGAAACGCGTCGAGGAGCGTTGTGACCTGTCTCTCGCCACCGTTGCTCTCGAGCGCGACCTCGAGCTCGTATCCCTGGCCTGCGTACCGGAGACCGGCGGTGCGCGTGATGATCATCGACCCGTCGTCCCATGATTGTCCAACGACCTCGCGTGCTTCCGCCTCCAGCTCCGCAAAGATCGTGCTCACACGCTCGTCGATACGTGGCTCGTCGAGTCGCATGAGAGCGGTCTGTGCAAGCTCGAACGATTCGCGTGCCTTAAGGAGGCCCACTGCGGAGCCGACACCCGCACCCGCCGGGACGATGAGGCGGCGAACGCCGAGCGATCGCGCCAGCCGTGCGGCGTGCGCCGGCGCGGCGCCGCCGATGCACACGAGCGCAAAGTCGCGAGGGTCGAGCCCTCGGTCGATCGAAACAAGCCGGATGGCTCGCTCCATCTCGAGATTCGCCAACTCGTGGATCCCCCATGCAGCGCGCAACGGCTCGATCCCCAGCCCGTTCGCGAGTGCGGCGACCGCAGCGTGTGCCGCGGCCGTGTCGAGCCGCATGGCGCCTCCCGCGAAATATTCCGGGTTCAGGTACCCGAGCAGCAGGTCCGCATCCGTCACCGTCGGCTGCGCTCCGCCCCGCGAGTAGCAGACGGGCCCGGGGTCGGCACCCGCGCTTCGAGGCCCTACTTGAAGCACGCCGTGACGAGCTTCTGCGATCGACCCGCCGCCGATGCCGATCTCCACGAGATCGATCGCCGGTATGTCGAGCGGCAACCCGCTTCCCCTCCGCAGCTCCAGGCGCTCGAGCTCGAAGTAGCGAGACGTCGCCGGCCGGCCGCCGCGAATGACCGCCGCCTTCGCCGTTGTGCCGCCCATGTCCAGCGAGATGAGCTCCGAGATGTTCGCGAGCTGGCCGTGGTGGGCCGACATCAGCGCGCCTGCCGCCGGTCCGGACTCGATCGTTCGCACGGGCATCGCGGCGGCACGCTTCGCCGGCGTCAGGCCCCCGCTCGACTGCATGATCCAGAGCGGCGCCCGGATGCCGAGTCGCGGCAGTGCCCGCTCGAGCTCGAGCAGGTAGGCGCCGAGCACCGGCCCGAGATACGCGTTCACGACGGCCGTGTTCGTCCGCTCGTATTCGCGCCCCTGCAGTGACACCTCCGACGAGAGGGTGACTGCGATCTCGGGCGCTTCGGCCGCGAGGATCTCGCGTGTGCGACGCTCGTGTCTCGGGTCGGCATACGCATGCAGGTAGGACACCGCAACCGTCTCGATTCCCCGGTCGCGCAGGTCGTGGGCAATTGAGGCGACCTCGTCGTCGTCGAGCGCCGACAGCACGGTGCCGTCGGCCCGCATCCGCTCGGTCACCTCCCAGACCCGTGATCGTGGTACGAGCGGCTTCGGCTTCTCGATCTGGACGTCGTACATGCTGAAGCGGAGCGAGCGCTGGATCTGCAGCATGTCGCGGAAACCGCGGGTGGTGAGCAGCGCAACGCGCGGCCCGCGGCGCTCCAGGACGGCGTTGGAGCCGAGCGTCGTCGCATGGATCACTTCTGTGACAGCTTCGCCGGGACAGGCTGCGTCTGCGAGCAGACGCTCGAGCCCGGCGAGGATTCCCGGCACGAGCTCGGACGGGGTCGCGAGGATCTTGTGCGTGTGCAGCAGTCCATCCTGCGCTTCGAGCACGAAGTCGATGAACGTTCCGCCGACGTCGATGCCGACCCGTGCTGTTGGGTCGTCAGCCGACAACGTGCAGTTCGCGGCTCGGAACCGTAGACAAGATCTCGTGTCCCTCCTCCGTCACGAGGACCATCTCGTCGGGATTGACCAACCCGTCCTCGCTGTAGAACTTCGGCTCGACGGTCAACGTCATCCGAGCCTCGAGGACGGTCTCGTCCGACGCGCTGATCGACGGCGGCTCGCCTTGTTCGAGCCCGATCCCGTGCCCCACGCGCTTCGCCGGATGGTCGGAGTAGTTCCGGAGGCCTGCCGCTTCGATGCCCGCGACGGCGACCTCGAAGAGCTTCGCGACCGGGACGCCGGGACGCATTGCATCGAGCATGGCCTGCTGGATCTCGAGCGCGACGCGGTGCTCCTCGAGCTGGCGAGCGCTGGGCTCGCCGAAGACCGCTCGGCGCGTGAAGTCGGTCGGGTAGCCGCCGAACGTGCCTCCCCCGTCGAGATAGAGAACGTCGCCCTGCTGAAAAGCTTCACCCTCGCCCGTCGCCCCGCGCGCGAAGCCGGCGAACATCATGGGCCCTCCGGCTTCGTCGTAGGCGAGGGCGATCTTCTTCGAGATGTCCTTCGCCGTGTCCCCGACGCGCAGTTCCGGGAGCACCTGTGCCCATGCGTTGCCGGACGTCTCGCACGCCCGCCGCATCTGGCCGATCTCCCAGTCGCTCTTGCGCATCCTGCAACCCCACGACACGACGCCTCCGTCGACGAACTCGGCGCCGGGGAGGTCGCCCTTCAGGCGCTCGTAGTCGGCGACCGGCAGGCTGAGCTTCGTCCACTCGCCGAGCTCGATCGCCAGGGTTCCTTCCGCGACGCCGCGCTCGCGGAGGACGTCCGCGATTCCCCAGTCGGTCGGGCGAGCGCTGTCGAACGGGAACTCCGTGTAGAAGCGCCGGTCTTCGACCCAGCTCGGAAAGGGCAGACCGTCGAGCTCGTGGAACATCTGCTGGACCCAGAGCGAGATGAGGGCAGGGTCTCCGTCGCGTGGCAGCACGAATGCGGACGGCCGTCCCGCATGTCCCGGTGCGCGATGGCCGGTGAAGTACTGATACGTGGTCGAGTCGGTGACGATCAGCGCGTCGATGCCCCGCTCGCTCATGAGGCTGCGGGCGCGGGAGACTCGGTCCGCGTACTCCTCGTCGGGAACGCCCGCCATCACGCCACCGCCGAAGAGGTGCGAAGGTCGGCGATCTGCGGCAGCACACCCTCGCCGAACTTGGTGAGGATCGCGAAGTAGCGCCGGTATTGCTCGTCATGCGACATGCCCTTGATCGAGGGAAAGTCGAGCACGAGCTCGTCGAAGCCCATCGCGGCGATCTCGCGTGCCCCTGCGGCTGCCTTGTCGACGTCGCCGACGACGATCAGCTCCTCGATCAACGACTGCGGAATGCTGCTCGGGTCGTCCATCCACGCGAGCGCCTTCTCCTCCTCGAGCCCCATCTGCTTTCGGGCGTTCGGGCTCACGCGGTAGACGAGCCGAGCAGCGAGCTTCTGCAGCACCTCGGCGTCTGCCTCCGGATCGTCGACCGTCCAGAAGCGCTGGTACGCGACCACCGTCAGCTCGTCGCGGGACCGGCCGCCGTTCGCGAGCCCGGTTGCGACGTTCTCGAGCGCGCGGCGGTTGTAGTCGGCATTGGCGACGGGAAAGATCAGACCGTCGGCGTGCTCGGCGATCATCGTCTGGAGCTTCGGCGCCTCGCCCGCGGCGAAGATGGGGATCTTCTTGCCGGTGGCCGCGGTGAGCGGCACGCCCCGGAGCTTGAAGATCTCGCCTTCGTACTCGGCAGCCCCGCCTTTGAGCAATTCGCGAACGGCGCCGATGGCCTCGCGAACATGCGCGATCGGCTTCGTTTGCGCCATCCCGAGCGGTTCGAGTGCATGCGTGCTGGAACAGCCGATTGCGAGCCGCATCCG
>JANMWV010000317.1:0-2042 GCA_031394165.1 Actinomycetes bacterium | reverse complement strand
CGAGCTTCACGACCTGGTGCACCGTGAACGGCCCGCCGTTCAGCGACCAGTTGTGGCAGCCGCGGACGAAGTGGTTGATCTGCAGTGCGCCGGTCTTCGGTGCGGCGGAGACGCCGGCGGCGAAGACGGCAGCGAGAGCGGTGGTGGCCAAGACGACGGCGAGGCGCTTCATGGCTGCTCCCTTCCATTCGGAAAACACGTGAGAGATGCGCCGAGTGTGGCACTGGGGCGCGGGCGTGCATCCGCGCCTGACCTGATTCGGCTGCGGGTTTCCCGTAGGCGGATTGTCGCCGCGGGCACGTTTCGCGGGCTTCCGCTTTGACAGACGGCTCCAAACTCCGATAGATCTCCCGCGTTGACCTCGATTGCCGTCGCCGGCGCGACCGGAGCCCTCGGCTCCAGGATCTGCCACGCCGTGCTCGCGCGAGGCACATCCGTTCGCGCGCTCGTGCGCGAGCCCGCGTCGCCCGCCGCGCAGCTCCTCGCCCGCGCCGGGGCGGAGCTCGTGCGTGTCGACCTGACCGACGCCGGCGGTCTGTCGGCCGCTCTCCACGACGTCGGCTGCGTCGTGTCGACCGTCACCTGCTTCCCGCGAGCCGACGCGATCGACACTGTCGACCACGACGGCAACCTCGCGCTCGCCGATGCGGCAGAGAACGCGGGCGCCGGCCGCTTCGTCTTCGTGTCGTTCAAGCCGGTGCCATTCGACTTCCCGCTCCAGCGCGCGAAGCGTGCGGTGGAGGAACATCTCGCGCGGACACAGCTCGAGCACGTCGTCCTCCGGCCGGGCAAGTTCATGGACGTGTGGTTCTCTCCCCTGTGCGGCTTCGACGTCGCCGCGCACCGCGCGACGCTCTTCGGCGACGCAACGGCGCCCGTGACGTGGATCGCCGCAGCGGACGTCGCCGAGATCGCGACGCGGGCAGCGCTCGGCGAAGGGCCGCGCGTCGGGACCATCGAGCTGGGCGGCCCGGAGGCGCTCTCGCAGCGCGACGTCGTCGCGATCTTCGAGGAGGTGACCGGTGCCGCCTGGCAGACGGAGACGCTGCCGGTGCCGGAGCTCGAGCGGATGCGCACCGAGGGCGAGACCGGCGTCGTGCGCTCGCTCGGCGCGCTCATGCTCGAGTCGCACCTCGGCGCGACGACCGACCCGGACTCGTTCCTCCGCTCGTTTCCGTTGCGCCTGACGACGGTGCGGGAGTTCGCCGCCGGCTACTCGCCTTCCGACTGAGGCTCGAGCGTCGAGGTCGGCCCGTGCCCTTCGCCGCCGAGCCGGCGGGTGAAGCGGCCGCTCGGGTTCCGCTGGATGCGATCGATGCCGACCGCCACGATGAGGATCGAGCCGGTCACGACCTGCTGCCAGAAGCTCGAGACGCCGGCGATCGCGAGCCCGTTCTGCAGCGTCCCGATGAAGAGGACGCCGACGGCCGTGCCGGTGACGCCGCCCACGCCTCCGGTGAAGCTCGTGCCGCCGAGCAGGACGCCCGCGGCGGCGTTGAGCGGGATGTCCGCGCCGACGAGCGGGCTCGCCGCGCCGAGCCGACCCGCCTGGATGACGCTGGCGAGCGCCGACGCAGTACCCGCGATCGCGTACACGGCGATCAGCGTGCGGCCGACGTTGATGCCCGAGAGCCGCGCGGCGTCGGAGTTGCCCCCAACGGCGTAGACGTCCCGCCCGAAGTACGTCCAGCGGAGCACGACGAACGCGATCACGAACGTCCCGATCATGATCCAGATCGGCGTCGGCAGCCCGAGCCCCTTGCCGAAGCCGATGCCGTCGACGAGCGACGACGTGATGTACGTCGTCTTCGTCCCCGACCAGATGTTCACGATGCCCTGGTAGAGCGATAGCGTGCCGAGCGTGACGACGAAGAACGAGAGCCGCGCGCGACCGATCAGCACGCCGTTCACCCCTCCCCCGATCAGCGCGCCCGCTGCGAGCGTGATCAGGAGCGCGGGCCACGACGGGATGCCGACGCCGCTCAGGAGCTTCGAGAGGATGATCCCCGAGAGCGCGAGCAGCGAGCCCACCGACAGGTCGA
>JANMWV010000284.1:0-6184 GCA_031394165.1 Actinomycetes bacterium | reverse complement strand
CTGCGATCGTCGCGGCGATCTCGCCGCCGAAGCCGCCGGTGCGGGTGTCCTCGTGCAGCACGAGCACCTTCGACGTCTTGCGCACCGACTCGAGTACCGCTTCCTTGTCCCACGGCATCACCGTGCGCAGGTCGACGATCTCGACCGACACGCCGTCGTTCTCGAGCTGCTGCGCCGCCTCGTCGGCGGTGTAGACCATCGCGCCCCACGTGATCACCGAGATGTCGGTGCCCTCACGATGTGTGCGCGCCTTGCCGATCGGAGTCGTGTAGCGCCCCTCCGGCACTTCGCCCTTGATGCGGCGGTACAGATGCTTGTGCTCGAAGAAGAGGACGGGGTTCGGATCCTGGATGGCGCTGATCAGCAGCCCTTTCGCGTCCGCCGGCGTCGCCGGGCACACGCACTTGAGGCCGGCGATGTGCGCGAACGACGACTCCGGGTTCTGCGAATGGAACGGCCCGCCCGAGAAGCCGCCGCCCGACGGCAGGCGGACGACGATCGGCACCGGCACGCCGACGCGCCAGTGCTGCTTCGCAGCGATCGTGACGAGGTGGTCCCACGCGCAGGAGATGAAGTCCGCGAACTGCATCTCGCAGACAGGGCGCATGCCCATCATCGCGGCGCCGGTCGCGCCACCGACGATGGCCGTCTCCGCGAGCGGCGCGTCGATCACGCGCCACGGCCCGAACTCCTCCTGGAAGCCGAGTGACACCTTGAACGCGCCGCCGTAGACGCCGACGTCCTCACCGATCAGGAACACGCGCTTGTCGTGGCGCATCTCCGTCCGCAGTCCGTCGGAGATCGCCTGGAGATACGTCATCTCAGCCAAGGGTTGCCATCACTTGTGGTGTGGTGTGTCGAGCTCTTCGGGCGTCGCGTACACGCCTTCGAGCAGGCTCGCCGGATCCGGCGGCGGCGATGCCTCGGCGCGCGTGAGTGCGTCGTTCAGCAGCTTCTTCACGCCGGTCGAGATCTCGTCCTCTTCCTCGTCGGTCATGGCTGCGTGCTCGCGCAGCCACGTGCGGTAGCGCTCGAGCGGATCCGACTCGGCCCACTTCTCGAACATCACCTTGGGGACGTAGAACGCGTCGTCGTGCACCGCGTGACCTTCCATCCGCAACGTCAGGCACTCGAGCAGTGTCGGCCCGCCGCCGTCGCGCGCCTTCTCGATCGCGCGCTTCGCCTCGCGGTAGACGGCGAGCACGTCGGTGCCGTCGACGACGACGCCTTCGAAGCCGTACGCCTGCGCACGGTCGGCGACGTGCTCGGTCGCGAACTCGAGATGCGACGGCGTCGAGTAGGCCCACTGGTTGTTGTCGCAGACGAAGATCATCGGCAGCTTCCGCGTGCCGGCGAACGTCATCGACTCGTGCGCGTCGCCGCGCGCCGAAGCGCCTTCGCCGAACCAGCCGAGCGCGACGCGGCGTTCCTCGCGAATCCGGAATGCGAGCGCCGCTCCGGTCGCGACGGGGAGCATCGCGGGCAGATGGCTGACCATGGCGATCAGCCCGAGCTGTGCGTCCGCCAGGTGCACGTTGCCGTCGCGGCCGTGCGTCGGCCCGTCCTGGCGTGCCATGTACTGCGCGAAGATCCGCCACGGCTCGACGCCGCGCACGATGTGCACGCCCATGTCGCGGTGCAGCGGCGCGCCGACGTCCTCCGGCCCCATCGCGGTCGCCACGCCGACGGCCGAGCCCTCATTGCCGCGGCCGGTGTAGAACGAGCCCGGGATCTTGCCCTGCCGGTAGAGGATGTGCCCGCGCTCCTCGACGCCGCGCGTGACGAGCATGTTCCGGTAGATGCCGAGCAGGTCCTCGCGGTCGAGGCCCGCCTCTCTGACCTCGCTCAGCGAGCCGACGGGCTCGGCTTCTCTCGCAATCGCCATGGCTGCGCCCGCACTCTAACGATCCAGGGCGCCGTTCCAGGCGTACGAGTCGCCGATCTCCCGCAGCTTCTGCCGGGTCTCCTCGTCGCAGAGCGCCCCGTGGACGCCGGCCTCGTAGAAGGAGCGTGGATCCAGGCCAAAGGAGGTCGCGGCCTCGTAGTCCCTGGAGAGATCGGTGTCGAACATCGCGGGGTCGTCGGTCGAGATCGAGCAGCGCACGCCGGCGGCCGCGAGCCGGGGCAGCGGGTGGTCGGCGAGCGATTTGACGGCGCCGGTGCGGAGGTTCGACAGCGGGCAGACGTCGAGCACCGTGCCGCGGTCGGCGAGCTCGCGGACGAGCCCCGGGTCCTCCTCGGCGCGGATGCCGTGGCGCAGGCGGTCGGCGCCGAGCGCCTCGAGCGCGCCGCGCACCGACGCGGCGCCCGCCACCTCGCCGGCGTGCGGCACCGAGCCCAGGCCGAGCGATTTCGCGAGCGTGAACGCGGGCTCGTACGGCTCCGGCGGGTACTCCGCCTCGAGGCCGCCGAGGCCGACGCCGACGACTCCCCGGTCGCGGTAGCGCGCGCACCATTCGACGGTCTCGCGCGCCTCCTCCTGCGAGAAGCCGCGGGGGATGTCCGGCGTCAGGCGAATCTCGACGCCGTGCAGTTCCTTCGCCTCCTGGGCGCCGTTGCAGGCGCCTTCGAAGACGTCCTCCCACGTGCAGCCGTGGCGAACCCGTTCGGCGGGGCTGAAGATGCCCTCCAGATACACGGCGCCGTGCGACGCGGCCTCCTTCGCGTAGTCGACGACCATCTGCCGGTAGTCCGCCTCCTTCTGCAGCGCATTCGTAGTGAGGATCCAGACCTCGATGAAATGGCGGAAGTCCGTGAACCGGTAGAGCTCTGCGAGCCCTTCGACGGTGTCGGCGGGCAGTGGATAGTCGTTGCGGCGCGCGATCTCGAGCAGCGTGGGCGCGCGCACGGTGCCCTCGAGGTGGACGTGCAGCTCGATCTTCGGGTAGGGCACGGCCATCTGCGCGAGGCTACAGTCCGCGTATGGGCAAGGCCTCGGACTGGCTGCGCGAGGAGCGCCGCAAGGTGCTCGGCGACTGGGTCGCCGTGTGCCTGCGCTGCGGCGCGGGCCGGCGCTGGTTCGAGCAGTACGAGGACGAGATGACCGACAGCTGCGCGGCGTGCGGCGGCGTGCTGCTGCGCCGGTGCCCGGCTTGCAATGCTCCCTTCTCGTCGATCGCTGCCGTCGACTGCGAGGAGTGCGGCGAGTCGCTGCGCCGCGACGAGCTCTTCGGCTCGCCGATCCGCCGCAAGGGCAAGTAGCGCCCCCGGGCTAGAGGAGGTCGGACTCGCCGCGGAAGGTCTGCGCGACGGGGCCGTTGAGGATCTGCGAGAAGCGGATCACCGTCACGATGTCGTCGATCGAGACGTCGCGGTTGTAGAGCTGGCTGAGGAAGCGCGCCATCTCGTCGGTGCGGCGGATCTCGGGATTGTCGTGCTCGATCTCGCGCGGCGACAGCTCGACGAGGGTCTTCACGTCGACCTTGTCGATCACGGCCTCGAACACGCGCTCGCGGGCGCCGAACCGCACGCCGCAGAGCACCTGCACGACCATGCCCTTCTTGTACTTGCCCGATTTGTCACCGAGCCGGATGGTCGCCGACTTGCGGCCGCTCCGTAGCTGGTCCGCCACCATCGGCGAGTAGAAGTTCAGCGCGTACATGGGCTCCTCAAGGCCGGTCAAGCAGGGGAATCATAGGGGACTACCTGCTCCACGTGGGCACGCGTGACCTCGTCCGGGGACGTGCAGCCGAGCAGCCCGAGCCCGAGCTCGATCTCGTCGCGCAGCAGGGTGAGCACGTCCTGGACGCCTGCCTCGCCGCCCACCGCGAGCCCGGCCGCGATCGCCCGTGCGCTGAAGACGGCCCGCGCGCCGAGCGCGAGCGCCTTCAGCACGTCGCCGCCGCGCCGGATCCCGCCGTCGACGTAGACCTCGCAGCGTCCGCCCACCGCCTCGACCACCTCGGGCAGCACGTCGAGCGCCGCCGCGACGCCGTCGAGCTGGCGGCCGCCGTGGTTCGAGACGATCACGCCCGCGGCGCCGCGCTCGACGGCGAGCGCGGCGTCCTCGCCCGTGAGGATGCCCTTGAGCACGATCGGCAGGCCGCTCTCGGCGGCGATCCACTCGAGGTCGCTCCACGTGAGCGCCGGACTCATCTGGAAGTGCTGCCCCAGCGTCTCCGCCTGGGTGGGATCGGAGCCGCGGATGTACGGGAGTGGCAGGTCGGCGGGAATCTGAAAGCCGAGCTTGAGGTCGCGCTCGCGGCGGCCGAGCAGGGGCGTGTCGACGGTGACGACGAGCGCCGAGTAGCCCGTCTCGCATGCTGCCGCGAGGTTGGCAAGCGTGCGTTGCCTGTCCTTGACGACGTAGAGCTGGAACCAGCGGGGGCCGCCCCCGGCCGCCGCGGCGATCTCGGCGTGCGTCCGCGTCGTGATCGTGGAGGCGCAGAAGAGCGTGCCGGCCGCCGCCGTCGCGCGCGCGGTCGCGAGCTCGCCGTCGGCCGCGAGCAGCCCCTGCATCGCGAACGGCGCGACGAGCACCGGCATCGAGACGGGTGTGCCGAGCACGGTCGTCGCCGTGGTGATCGCGCTCACGTCGACGAGCACGCGCGGCCGGAGGCGCCAGCGCCCGTACGCCGCGACGTTCGCGCGGAGCGTCACCTCGTCGCCCGCGCCGCCCTCGAAGTAGCACCAGACCGCCGGATCGACGGAGGCGGCAGCCTGCTCCAGGTAGTCCGGGACGTTGACCGGCCTGCTCACGTGCGCGAGCCTACCGCGCGGGGCTCAGCTCCACGCGTTGCGCGCCAAGGCCTTTACGGCCAGCTCCCGCTCGCCGCCGTACGCGAGCAGCGTCCGCGCCTCGTCGAGCGGCAGCCAGCGCGCCTCCGCCACCTCGACCCGCATCCGCTCCTCGATTTCGCCGAGGCGGCCGCGGCCCGCGCGCAGCAGGAAGAAGCTGACGACCTTGAAGACGCGCGCGCCGTCGCGGCGGGTGTACGCGTACTTCACGTCGCCGAGCTTCTCGACGAGCGTGCCGTGGACTCCGGTCTCCTCGAGCACCTCCCGCACCGCGGTCTCGGCTGGGGTCTCGCCCGGGTCGACGTTCCCCTTCGGCAGTGCCCAGGTCCCCGTCGGCTTCCCCTGCGGCCGGATCGCCGCGAGCATCGGCCGGCCCCGGATCACCTTGATCAGCACCCCACCGGCCGAGAACTCCCGTTCCACGCCCCAGTTTGTAACAGCTGTCCGCCCGGCAGGACGGTACGAGTTGCGGAGCGCCCGGTTTGCTCGTACAATGCCTCGGCACTCTCCGGGTGAGAGTGCCAGAAGGTGTCACGAACACCGCACTCTGCAGCAAGTCAGGAGGCAATCGCATGAACCTGAAGCCGCTTGGTGACCGTCTGATCGTCGAGGTCCTCGAAGAGGAGGAGCAGACTTTCAGCGGCATCGTGCTTCCGGATACGGCCAAGGAGAAGCCGCAGCGCGGCCGCGTCCTCGCCGTCGGCCCGGGCAGCCGGGACGACAACGGAAAGTTCGTCGCCATGGACCTTGCGGAGGGCGACGAGATCGTCTTCTCCAAGTACGGCGGTACGGAGATCAAGGTCGGCACGGAGGAGTACCTGATCCTCCGCGAGTCCGACGTGCTCGCGAAGGTCGTCGGGGCCCCCAAGAAGTCGGCCAAGACCCGCGAGCCGGTCGGCGCAAAGTCGTAGCACCGAGTTTCTGAGGAGGAAGAAAACGATATGGCTCACAAAGAGCTGAAGTTCAACGAGGATGCCCGTCGCGCTCTCGAGCGCGGCGTCAACGTCCTCGCCGACGCGGTCAAGGTCACTCTTGGCCCGAAGGGTCGCTACGTCGTGCTCGACAAGAAGTTCGGCGCGCCGACCATCACGAACGACGGCGTCACGATCGCTCGGGAGATCGAGCTCGAGGACGTGTTCGAGAACCAGGGTGCGCAGCTCGTGCGCGAGGTTGCCACGGCGACGAACGACGTCGCAGGCGACGGCACGACGACCGCGACGGTGCTCGCACAGGCGATCGTGCGTGAGGGCCTGAAGAACGTCGCTGCCGGCGCGAACCCGATGGGGCTCAAGCGCGGCATCGAGAGGGCCGTCGAGGTCGTCGTCGAGAACCTGAAGACGCAGTCGAAGGACGTCTCGGGCAAGGAGGACATCGCGCGCGTCGCGACCGTCTCCTCGCGCGAGCGCGAGATCGGCGACGTCATCGGCGACGCGATCGAGAAGGTCGG
>JANMWV010000276.1:0-5356 GCA_031394165.1 Actinomycetes bacterium | reverse complement strand
CGGCCTCCAGGCCGTCGGGGACGTCAGCTTCGCGCTGCGCGAGCAGCTGATCACGGCGCTGATCGGCCCGAACGGCGCCGGCAAGACGACGCTCTTCAACCTGATCACCGGGACGATGCGCCCGGACTCCGGGCGCGTGCTCCTGCGCGGCGAGGACATCACGAACGGGTCGCCCGTCGCGATTGCGCGCGCGGGCATGGCGCGCTCGTTCCAAGACGTACGGAACTTCCAGCGGCTGACCGTGCTCGACAACGTCGCGATGGCTGTGCCGGGCCAGCCGGGCGAGCAGCCGGCAGTCCTCCTGGCCCGGCCGTGGCACTCGATCGCCGCGGAGCGACGCACGCGGGAACGGGCGCGCGAGGCGCTCGACTTCGTCGGGCTCGTCGACCGTGCGAGCGAGGTGGTCGGCAACATGTCCTTCGGTGACCAGAAGCTCGTCGCGATCGCGCGCCTGCTCGCGACCGACTGCACCATCCTGCTTCTCGACGAGGCGACGTCCGGGATCGACCCGTGGGCCGTCGAGGGCGTGATCGAGGTCATCCTCCGGCTGAAGTCGCTCGGTCGGACCACGTGCCTGATCGAGCACAGTCTCCATTTCGTCGAGCGGCTCGCGGACCACGCGATCTTCCTGGATCAGGGCCGGGTTCTGGCAGAGGGCTCGTTCGACGAGCTCACAAAACAGGAGCACCTTGCAGCGATCTACTTCGGAACCTGAGACCGCCGTCGCGTCGGTGCTCGAGGTCGACGAGCTCGTCGCGTCGTACGGCAAGCGGCACGTGCTGCACGGCGTCTCGCTGAATGTCGCGCCGGGCGAGATCGTCACGGTGCTCGGCCACAACGGCGCCGGCAAGACGACGCTGCTGAAGACGATCTTCGGACTCGTGCCGCTGCAGGGCGGACGCATCCGGCTCGACGGACGCGACGCCACGCGCGATTCCCACATGTCGCACGTGCGCCACGGCATGTCCTTCGTCCCCGCCGAGGCGGCGATCTTCCGCGACCTGACGGTGCTCGAGAACCTCCAGCTCGGGGCCTACACCGTCTCCGACTCGACCGTGCGTGAGCAGAGGCTCACGCGTGCGCTCGAGCTCTTCCCCGTGCTCGGGGATCGCGCGTCGCAGATCGCGGGGACGCTGAGCGGCGGTCAGCAGCGCATGCTCTCACTCGGGATCTCGCTGATGACCGGCCCGAAGCTGATGCTGCTCGACGAGCCTTCGCTCGGCATCGCACCGGGCCTCGTCCAGCAGATCTTCGAGCGGATCCGCGAGCTCACCCAGAGCGACCAGCTCTCCGTGCTCGTCGTCGAGCAGAACGTGCGCGCGGTGCTTCCCGTCGCGGACCGCGCGTACTTCATGCGCGCCGGCAACCTCATCCTCGAGGAGGCCGCCGACGTCGCCCTCGCGCGCGGAAGATGGTGGGATCTCTTCTGAGCGCCGAGCCCTATGACGTCGTCGTTGTGGGAGCCGGCATCGTCGGTCTCGCGATTGCGCGCCGGTTGCTCACCGAGCGCCCGGACCTGAAGCTCGTCGTGCTCGAGAAGGAAGACCGCGTCGCGGCGCACCAGTCGAGCCACAACAGCGGCGTGATCCACAGGGGGATGTACTACGAGACGGGCTCGATGCGCGCGCGCCTATGTGTCGAAGGCGCTCAGCTGATGATCGAGTACTGCAGCGAGCGCGGGATCCCGTTCGACCTCTGCGGCAAGGTGATCGTCGCGTCGACGCCCGAGCAGCGTGACGGGCTCGCGGAGATCGACCGTCGCGGCGCAGCGAACGGCGTGCCCGAGCTGGAGCTCGTCTCCCGCGAGCGGCTCGCCGAGATCGAGCCGCACGTCGAGGGGATCGCGGCGCTCTACTCGCCGCGCACCGGCGTCGTCGACTACGCGGCCGTCGCGAACGCGCTCGCGGAGGACGTCGAGGCGCTCGGCGGGTCGATCGCGCTCCGGTCGCAGGTCGTGGGCTTCGCCGCATCCGAGCGGGAGACGGTCGTCGAGACGACCGCGGGTGCATACGCCGCCGGCTTCGTCGTCTCGTGCGCCGGTCTCCATTCCGACCGGCTCGCGCGACTTGCGGGCGCTGCGCCGACGCCGAAGATCGTGCCGTTCCGCGGGCGCTACTACCGTCTCTCGGAGGCAGCGGCCGCGCGGTTCAACGGCCTCGTCTACCCGGTGCCGGATCCGCACCTCCCCTTCTTCCTCGGCGTGCACTTCACGAAGCACGTCGACGGCAGCGTCTGGGCCGGGCCGACCGCGGTGCTCGCGTTCGCGCGCGAGGGCTACCGCGTGCGGGACGTGCGCGTGCGCGAACTGCTCGAGTCGCTCGCCTACCCTGGCTTCCGCGCGTTGATGCGGCGCGCGTGGCGGCAGGCGCTGAACGAGCTCAACTACGAGCTGCGACCGAAGACGCTCGTCCGCGATCTCCGGGCGCTGACGCCCTGGCTCGGGCCGGACGACGTGCTCGCCGCGCACTCGGGCGTCCGCGCGCAGGCGCTCACCCTCGATGGAAGCTTCGTGGACGACTTCTGGTTCGACCGGGCGCCGCGGATGCTGCACGTCCGGAATGCCCCGTCGCCGGCGGCGACCTCGTCGCTCGCGATCGCGAGGCACGTCGTCGGCGAGATCGCGTCGGAGCTGCCGCCGGCGTCGGCCGGGCCTCGTACCAAACGCCGTTCACCGGCGGTGAGAGGAGCATGACGATGAAACACACAACAGACGGCGACGGCACCCACGCCGACGTGCTCGTGATCGGCGCAGGCGCGTCCGGGTCCGTCGCCGCCAAGTACCTGTCGGAAGCCGGCTTCAACGTCGTCTGTCTCGAGCAGGGCGACTGGCAGAACGCGTCCGACTATCCCGGCGACAAGGCGGAGTGGGAGCTGCTCGCGCAGAAGCCGTGGCATCCCAACCCGAACGTGCGGGGGCGTCCGGCGGACTACCCGTGCGACACCTCCGACTCCGACGTGAACCCGCTGATGTTCGCGGCCGTCGGCGGCAGCACGATCCTCTACGCCGCGCACTGGTGCAGGCAGGCGCCGTCCGACTTCCGCGTCCGCTCGCTCGACGGCATCGCGGACGACTGGCCGTTCACGTACGAGGATCTCGCTCCCTACTACGACCGGGTCGAAGCCGACATCGGCGTCTCGGGGATGCCCGGTGACCCGGCGTATCCCGCCGGGAACGTGCCGCCGCTGCCGGCCCATCCGATCAACAAGATGGGGCGCAAGGCCGCCGAGGGTATGAACACACTCGGCTGGCACTGGTGGCCGGCGCCGAACTCGATCCCGACGCGCGACTACGGCAACCTCAAGCAGTGCGTTCGCTACGGCACGTGCCTCACGGGTTGTCCGGAGGGTTCCAAGGCGTCCTACGATCTCGTCTACTGGCCGGCGGCGCTGAAGGCGGGAGCGAAGCTGATCACCGGCGCGCGCGTGCGCGAGATCACGACGAACGGGGTCGGCCTCGCGAGCGGCGCGACCTACGTCGACCGGCGGGGTGTCGACCGCCATGTGACGGCCGACGTGGTGATCCTCGCCGCCAACGGCGTCGGCACGCCGCGCCTCCTGCTCATGTCGAAGTCGGACCGATTTCCCGAGGGGCTCGCCAACTCGTCTGGGCTCGTCGGCAAGCGGCTGATGATGCACCCGTACGCCGCGATCGTCGGCATCTACGAGGACGAGCTCGAGAGCTGGATCGGCCCCTCCGGGCAGACGATCCAGTCGATGCAGTTCTACGAGACGCACGAGTCGACCGGCTACGTTCGCGGCGCGAAGTGGAACG
The DNA here is from genome assembly GCA_031394165.1 of Actinomycetes bacterium. GTDB lineage: Bacteria > Actinomycetota > Thermoleophilia > Gaiellales > Gaiellaceae > Palsa-739. The sequence continues at coordinate 1,584 of JANMWV010000276.1, read as the reverse complement.
TGATGCCGACCGGCGGGCCGCTCGGGATGCGCTCGGGCTACGGGGGCGGGCCGACGGAGGAGCGCTGGGGCGCGAACCTCCACCGGAACCTCCGCGAGCAGCTCGGCCACGCGTTCGAGTGGGGGATCATCGCCGAGGACCTCCCCGAGGAGACGAACTACGTCACGCTCGACCCGACGCTGACCGACTCCGACGGGCTGCCGGCACCGAAGATCGTCTACAAGAACTCGGAGAACACGCGCAAGATGATCGACTTCCATCTCGCGCGCGTGCAGGAGGCGCACGCCGCCGCCGGCGCGATCAAGACGATCGTCACGCCGCTGATGCGCGATTGCGGCTGGCACCTCCTCGGCACCGCCAGGATGGGCACCGATCCAGCGACCTCGGTCGTGGACGGGTACGGCCGCGCGCACGACGTGCCCAACCTCTACCTGATCGACGGAAGCGTCTTCCCGACGTCCTCCGGCGTGAACCCGACCGCGACGATCACCGCGTCCGCGCTGAGAAGCGTCGAGCACCTGATCGAGGACGCACGACTGCAGGAGGTCCCCGCATGAGCGTCAGCACCGCAGCTGAGTTCGACACCGAGAGCCGCGCGACGCTGGCGGCGCTCGCCGACGTCCTCGTCCCCGAGGCCGAGGGCATGCCCGCCGCAAGCCAGGTCGACGTGCAGGGGAAGTGGGTCGACCGCGTGCTCAAGGTCCGGCCCGACCTGGCGGCCGAGCTCGCGCGCGTGCTCGGCACCGCCCGCGGCCGCGAACCAGTCGCGGAGGTCGAGCGCCTCCAGCACGAGGACGCCGGGGGCTTCGCAGTGCTCGCCCTCGCTGTCACGGGCGCGTACTACCTGCACCCGCGCATCCGCAAGCTGATCGGCTACCCGGGGCAGAAGAAGAATCCGCCCTACCCGGACGAGGCGGATTACTACCTCCGCGACGGGTTGGTCGATCCCGTGACCGCGCGCGGGCCGATCTACCGGCCGACGCCGAGCGTGGAATGACGCGCGGCCGATGAAAATCGCCGTCTGCGTCAAGTACGTCGCCGCAATCGCCGACGAGGTCGAGTTCGATCCGGACGAGCGGGACGTGGACCCCGACTTCGTCGACCGCGGGCTGAACGAGTGGGACACGTACGCGGTCGAGGAAGCACTTCGGATCCGTGACGACCGTGGCGGCGAGGTGCTCGTGCTCACCGTCGGCGACGACGAGTCCGAGCAAGTGCTGCGGCGGTACGCGGCGATGGGCGCCGATCGTGTCATCCGGATCTCGTCGACCGCACTGCCGGGGCCCGATCCGATCGCTGTCGCATGGGCACTCACGTCGGTGCTCGTCGGCGAGCGGCCGGACCTCGTCCTCTGCGGCGCGCAGTCGAGCGACGCGGTGCAGGGCGCGACGGCGTCGGCGCTCGCCGGCCTGCTCGGGCTGCCGGTGGTCGCCGTCGTTCGGCGGATCGAGCTGAGCGCGGACGGAACCTCGGCCGTCGTCGATCGCGAGCTGGAACGGGGAATCGTCGACGTGACCGAGGTAGACCTGCCCGCCGTCCTCTCGGTGCAGACCGGGATCAACGAGCCGCGCTACGTGACGCTGC
>JANMWV010000249.1:0-2933 GCA_031394165.1 Actinomycetes bacterium | reverse complement strand
GCGCATGGAGGAATGCCTGTGCGGGCGCGGTAGTAGGGCGTCTATGCGCTTCCGGCTCATCTGCGCGGGAGCGCTCGCGGCAGGCTTGGCGGCGGCCGCAACCGCGGGCGCAACCAACCCGCAACACGCAGGCCTCCAGGTCGCGCTACGCGCGCAGGGTCTCTATCTGGGCCCGATCGACGCGATCATCGGGCCGCGAACGCTCGCCGCCGTGCGCACCTTCCAGCGCGTGCACGGTCTCCCCGCGACCGGCATCGCCGACGTGCGCACGCGCCGCGAGCTCGGTCCGCTGGGAACACCGCTCTTCGGCTCGCGCCCGTTGCTGCGCGGTCGCTTCGGCTGGGACGTCGCCGTGCTCCAGTACCTGCTCAACGAGCACGGCGTGGCCGTGCCACTGAACGCGTACATGGACAAGCCGACGGTGAGAGGACTGCGCCGCTACCAGCGGCTGCTGCACCTGCACGCCGACGGAATCGCTGGGCCGGCGACGTTCACCGCGCTCGGCATCCAGACGCGCGTGCCCGTGCGCTCCGTTCACGTCACGAAGCTGCACCGCTATGTCGTCCAGCCGGGCGATTCACTGAGTGCCATCGCACGCCGCTCGCACACGACGCTCACGAAGCTCGCGCGCATCAACCGGCTCGAGCCGTCCCACACGCTGCTGATCGGAACTGCGCTTCGGCTGCCCGCGTCGGTGTCCGCCGCCGCGACGCCGACGGCGGTCTCTGCGTCGAACGCGACCGAGGTGCGCGCCTCGCTCGACAAGTGGGCCGCGCACTACGGCATCGACCCGAGCTTGGCCCGCGCGCTCGCGTGGATGGAGTCCGGCTTCAACAACAGCGTCGTCTCGTCGGTCGGCGCCCAGGGCGTCATGCAGCTTCTGCCATCGACCTGGGACTACGTGGAGACGGTGCTGATCGGCCACGCCGTGCAGCACGACGCCGACGGGAACGTGCAGGTCGGGCTCGCCTACCTGCATCACCTGCTCGGCGTCTTCGGCGGCAACGAACAGCTTGCCCTCGCCGGCTGGTACCAGGGCGAGCGGGCGGTGAAGGCCTCCGGGCCGTACACGGTGAGCAAGGTCTTCGTGGCCAACGTGCTCGCCCTGCGCGAACGCATGTGACACGGGCCCCGGCGCGACCTCGATAGGATCGCGCCCGATGAAGATCGCCGTCTGCGTGAAGCACGTCCCCGAGGGGCACTCCAAGCTCGATCCGGGCTCGAAGCGCCTCGACCGCTCGGGAGAGGGTGCGCTCAACCAGTTCGACGCGAACGCGGTCGAGGAGGCGCTGCGCCTGAAGGGCGACTCCGACACGGAGGTCGTCGTCGTGTCGATGGGCCCCGAGAAGGCGGCCGACTCGTTGCGCAAGGCGCTCGCGATGGGCGCCGACCGCGCGGTGCTCGTCACCGACGCGGCGCTCGCGGGCTCCGATCTCGTCGCCACGAGCAAGGTGCTCGCCAAGGCGCTCGAGCGGGAAGAGGCCGACCTCGTGCTCTTCGGCCAGCAGGCGAGCGACGGTGACGGCGCCGTCCTCTGGGCGGCCGTCGCCGATCGGCTGCGCCGGCCGGTCGTCTCGCAGGCGTCCGAGTTGATGATCTCGAACGGAGTCGTGCACGTGAAGCGGCAGACGGAGTTCGGCTACGACGTGATCGAGACGGCGCTGCCCGCGATCGTCGCGGTGAGCGACGCGATCAACGAGCCGCGCTATCCATCGCTGAAGGGGATCATGGGCGCGAAGAAGAAGCCGTCGGACACGCTTTCCCTTGCGGATCTCGGGGTGGATGCGTCGGAGGTGGGAGAGGCCGGCTCGAAGACCGAAGTGCTCGCGCTCGGCTCGCCGCCCGCGCGCGCAGACGCCCGCAAGATCGAGGACGACGGCGGCGCCGCGCAGGCGATCGTCGACTTCCTCGCCGAGAAGCGGTTGATTTAGTGCCCCATCCAGCAATACACGCCCGCCTCTGGCCCGCGATCACGCGGCGCGCTGCCGCGTCCTCGGTCGATCCCATAGAAACCACTATGGGGTCTCCCTGCGTCCTTGCATCGCTTGGTGCTCGCGACCCAGAAGCTGGGCAGCATCACTGGACGGGACACTGATGCCGACGCTCGTCTTCCTCGAGCATCACGGCGACGAGCTGCAGAAGGGCTCGCTCGGCGTTCTCTCGAAGGCCGCACAGCTCGGTGACGGCGACGTCACGGCCGTGCTCGTCGGCAACGGCGTGAAGGCGCTCGCCGCGCAGGCCGGGAAGTACGGCGCCAAGAAGGTGGTCGTCGCCGAGGACGCGTCGCTCGAGCCGCCGCTGCCGCAGGCCCGCGTCGACGTGCTCGCCAAGGTCGTGCGGGACGGCGGCTACGACTCGGTGTTCTTTGCGAACTCGGTGCTCGCGGCCGATATCGCAGCAGGTCTCGCTGCCCGCCTCGACGCCGGCCTCAACTGGGACCTCGCAGACGTCGCGCTCGAGGGCGGCACGCTCGTCGGCAAGCGGCCGGCGCTGCAGGACTCCGTGCTCGTCGACGTCGGCTGGAAATCGGAGCCGCGGCTCGCGCTCTTCCGCTCCGGCTCGTTCGACGCTTCCCCCATCACCGACGGTGCTGCCGGCGGCGGCGACGCGCAGGTCGAAGAGGTGACAGTCGAGCTGGAGGAGCACTCGAAGGGCGCGAAGATCGTCGACCAGCAGCTGGAGGAGTCGAGCGGCCCGTCGATCGAGGACGCCGACGTGATCGTCGCCGGCGGCCGCGGGCTCGGCAGCCCCGACAAGTTCACGCTCGCCGAGGAGCTCGCACGCGTACTCGGCGGCGCGGTCGGCGCGACCCGCGCTGTCGTCGACGCCGGCTGGTACCCGTACGCGACGCAGATCGGCCAGACCGGCAAGACCGTCTCGCCGAAGCTCTACGTCGCGCTCGGCATCTCCGGCGCGATCCAGCACAAGGTCGG
>JANMWV010000234.1:0-2346 GCA_031394165.1 Actinomycetes bacterium | reverse complement strand
ACGGCGGGCCGTACAACGCGTCGACCGTCAGCTCGAACAGCTGGAAGGTCGGCCCCGGCGTCGCGCCGAAGGCCGATCTCTACATGTACCGGGTCTTCGGTTGCGGAGGCTCGAGCGACGTCGTGATCCTCGCGATCAACCGCGCGGTCGCCGACGGCGTCGACGTGATCAGCATGTCGCTCGGCTCGGTGTTCGGCACGTCGGACCAGACCGACGCCGAGGCCGTCGCCGTGAACAACGCGGTCGCCGCCGGCATCACGGTCGTCGCGTCCGCGGGCAACTCGGGCCAGAACGCGTACCTCGTCGGCTCCCCGAGCACCGCGAACCACGCGCTCTCGGTCGCCGCGAGCGACGGCAGCGTGTCGACCTTCCCGGCGGCCACCTTCGCGCTCAGCACCGCAACGAGCCTGACCGCGATCAACGCGAACAATGCGACATTCGCCAACGGCACCACGCTGCCGGTGAAGGTGCTCCGCGACGCGACGGGCGGCGTCTCGCTCGGCTGCAACCCGGCGGAGTACACGAACCAGGGCGTCGCCGGCAAGCTCGTCGTCGTCCGCCGCGGCACCTGCGCCCGCGTGGCCCGTGCGGTCTACGGGCAGCAGGCAGGCGCGACTGCCGTTGCGATGATCAACAACGGGACCGGCCTGCCGCCGTTCGAGGGACAGATCACGTCGAACCCCGACACCGGCCAGCAGTACACCGTCACGATCCCGTTCTTCGGGGTCCGCGGCGTCGTCGGCACAGGGGTGGACGCGGTCAACCTCGTCGCGGCCGACGGCGGGACCGTCACCCTGGCGAACACGACCACGCCGAACACCGGCTACAAGCGCAGCGCGAGCTTCACGTCCGGCGGTCCCCGCCAGGGCGACTCGGCCGCGAAGCCGGAGATCACCGCTCCGGGCGTCAGCGTCACGTCGGCACTCGTCGGCGGCGGCACGGCGGGCACGGTCCTGTCCGGCACGTCGATGGCCTGCCCGATGACGTCCGGCGCCGCAGCGCTCGTCAAGCAGGCCCACCCGACGTGGAACGGCGATCAGATCAAGGCGGCGCTCGTCAACACGGCGGACGCGTCCCTGATCCTCAACTACAACGGCCGGGTGAACGGATCCGGCTTCCTCCAGGCCCAGAAGGCGACCGACACCGACGCGATCGCGACGACGGCCGACGGCCTCGACTCGCTCTCGTTCGGCTATGTCGCCGGCACCGGCAACTACTCGGCAACGAAGTCGTTCACGGTGTCGAACAAGGGCGGCTCGCCGATCTCGTACAACATCAACATCACGCAGCCGGCGGGTGCCGCCGCGACCGCGTCGCCGAGCTCGTTCACGGTGCCGGCCGGCGGGTCGCAGACGGTCAACGTGACGCTGACGATCAGCACGGCGCAGTTCGCCGCTCTGCCGTTCGCGACGACGTTCACGTCCGGCGGCGGACTCGGTGCCGGCCAGCTCCTGACGCGCCGTGGCGCGGTCACGGCGGTGCCGACAACGAGCGGTGCCGGCATCCAGCGGCTGCGCGTGCCGCTGCTCGTCGCTCCGCGCGGGCTGTCGAGCGTGACCGCGAGCGCTCTGGCGGCCTACGTGAAGCAGCAGAACAACAACGTCTACACGACGTCCACGACGGTCTCCAACTCCGGGATCCATGCCGGAACAGCCGACGTGTACGCGTGGGGCATCCACGACGGCAATGACCTTGGGTCGGCGGGGAACGACGTCCGTGACGTGGGGGTGCAGTCGTTCAGCGACGGCACGATCGTCTTTGCCGTCAACGGCTACAACCAGTCGTCGACCCAGAACACGCAGGAGTACGACATCGCGATCGACCTGCAGCACGACGGCAGGCCCGACTTCTTCGTGGTCGGGGTCGACCTCGGCGCTGTGCTGAGCGGAAGCTTCGACGGCCGCTTCGGCTCGTTCACGATCGACGCGAAGACGGGCGCCATCGTCAACGCGTTCTTCGCGGACGCTCCCATGAACGGCTCGACGGTGCTCCTGCCGACGACGACGGCCGACCTCGGCCTGCACAACGGGAACTCGGACTTCCGCTATTCGGTCGACGGGTTCTCGATCTTCGGCGTCGCGGTCGACACGACCTCGACGGCGACGTACGACTTCGCGAACCCGGGTGTCTCGTCGGGCGACTTCGCGTCGCTCGCCGCCGCCGGCGGGTCGGCGACGATCCCGCTCTGGGCGGACTTCGACAAGCTCCAGAGCGCTCCGGCTCTCGGCTGGCTCTCGGTCAACGTGGACGACGCCGCCGGCGCCGCCCAGGCGGAACCCGCTGGGCACGCTGAAGTAACGCATCGCAGCACGAAGGGAAGGCGAGGGCCGGCGGAGACGCCGGCCC
>JANMWV010000162.1:0-14066 GCA_031394165.1 Actinomycetes bacterium | reverse complement strand
GATCGTCTTGCGCATCGTCGCGATCGCGCTCTCGCCCTCGACCACGAGCGCCCAGGTGGGGCCTGACGTGATGAACGCGACGAGCTCGCCGAAGAACGGCTTCGCCGAGTGCTCTCCGTAGTGCGTCTCGCCGAGCTCGCGACTGGCCGTCACGAGCTTGCCGGCCCGCACCGTGAAGCCGCGCGCCTCGATCCGACCGAGGATCTCGGCCGCGAGCCGCCGCCGCACGGCGTCGGGCTTGATCAGGATGAGCGTCTGCTGGACTGCCACCGCGCGGCAGTGTAGTCAGACGGCTATTCGGTGCGACGCCTGGTGCGACCCGGCCGCAGCGACGGCGTCGCGACGGCAGCGGGCTCGATCGGCGTCTCGCAGAACGGGCACACCTGCCACAGCGCCTCGAGCGGCGCCTTGCACACCGAGCACGACTGCTTCAGCTTCGTCGTGCAGATCGGACAGACGAGAAAGCTCGAGTCGACCTCGCTCCGGCACACGGGACAATGCAGGTCTCGCTTCGAGAGCCTGTCTTCCATCGCCTTGATCTCGAGCTCCCGCTCGCGCACGTCTTCGAGATACTCGGGCGGCCGAAACAGCATGTAGATGAACGGGCCCACGTACGGCGGCAGCAGCCCGAGCAGCGCCGCCATCCCGACGAGCCACGGATCCTCGACGCGCCGCTTCGCGTCCTTGTAGACCCAGTACGCGAACGCGAGCCAGAACACGCCGGCGAAGAACAACAGCAGGTTCCGGATCACGAGCCACGTGCCCGAACTGAAGAAGTCGTGTGTGCTGCCGAACGTGCTCGCGATCACAACAACATCCTGCCTATCAAGTAGCCGGCGGCGAACGCCCCGCCCACGATCGCGAGCAGGACGAACGCGGCCAGGGCGAAGACGCTGGCCTTCTCGCGCACGGTATGGGGCCTACTCGGTGCCACTGAGGTCCGTAAGAAGATAGAGGGAGCCCGAGACGAGGACGGCGCCGTCAGGGCCCGCGAGGGCACGCGCGCGGCTCCGAGCCTCGAACGGATCGACGACGGTCTCGACATGCTCGAAATACCGTTCGGCATGGGCAGCGAGTTCCCCTGCGGGGAGCGAGCGGGGATTCGACGACTCGGTGGCGACGAGACTGTCTCCGAGCACCGACAACGCCTGGAGCATCAGCTCCGGCCGCTTGTCGGCCAGAATCGAGCTGACGAGCACATACCGCCGGTCGGGAAGCCGCGGCAGGACGTACGCGACCCCGGCGAGATTGTGCGCGCCGTCCCAGATCTCGAGCGGCTCCTCGCTCCGCCGCTCGAGCCGTCCCGGCAGCGTCACGCCGGCGGCGGACCCCGCCTCGACGGGACGGCCGAGGAACGTCTCGGCCGCGGCGATCGCGAGCGCGAGGTTGCTCGCTGCGGTGAGGACGATGGGCGCCGCGCCGTTCGCCTCCGCAAGCTCCCGCCACTCCGGCTCGCCGAGCACGACCGCCGTCCCGGGACGCACGACGGCGAGCTTCTCGGCGGCGATCGCCGCGCGCGTGTCGCCAAGCACCTCCATGTGGTCGAGCGCGACGTTCGTGAGCACGACGACGCGGGTGTCGAGCACGTTCGTCGCGTCGTGCCGCCCGCCGAGCCCCGCCTCGACCACCGCGACATCACCGCCCGCGTCGGCGAACGCCAGCAGGGCCGCCGCGGTCAGGGCCTCGAACTGCGTGGCCCCGAGCGCCATGGCCCGGGGTCTGACCCCCTCGACCGCGCGCTCGAAGTCGGCCTCGACTCCGCCGACCCGGATGCGCTCGCTCCAGTCGCGAACGTGCGGCGAGAGATACGCGCCCACGCTCAACCCTGCGTCGCCGAGCAGCGCCTCGGTCATCCGCGTCGTTGTCGACTTGCCGTTCGTGCCGACGACGTGCACCGCCGGATACGCGAGCTGTGGATCGCCGAGCTCCGCGAGCAGCGCGCGCATGCGCTCGAGCCCGAAGCCGTCCACCGGCCACGGGCTGAGCGAGGCGACCCAGTCAGTTGCGGATGGAGTCAAGCTCGCGCCGGTAGCGCTCGAGCTTCTCGCGCTCGGCCTGCACGACCTCCGCCGGCGCGCCCGCGACGAACCGCTCGTTCGACAGCTGCTTCTCGCTGCGCGCGATCTCCTGCTCGAGCCGCGCGATCTCATCCTCGACGCGCCCGTTGCCGGCGCTCTTCGCACGCTCCGGCTTCACGACCGCGTCGAAGATCCGCTGCTCGTCGCCCTCCAGCGGTGTCGCGACGCCGCTGCGCCGGAACCGCTCCGCCGCCTCCTGCACGCGCACGAGCGCGTCCGCGTCGGCCGCGAACGCCGCGTCGGCGGCGGGCCACGACGCCACGATCAGCCGTGACGCGCGCGCCGGCAGGTGCGACCAGATCTCCTCCGTCACGTGCGGCATCACCGGATGCAACAGCGCGAGCAGCCGCTCGAGCGCCGCGAGCGCCGTCGCTTTCACGTCGGGCTCGGCAAGCCGCGGCTTGATCGACTCGAGGTACCAGTCGCAGAAGTCGTCGAAGGTGAGGTGGTACAGCCGGTCGACCGCATGCGCGAGGTCGTACTCGCCGAGATCGCGCTCGATCTCCGCGCGCGTCGCGTCGATGCGGGCGAGGATCCAGTGCTCCTCGAGCGACGACGGCCGCGTCTCGACGTCGCCGGCTCCCGACATCAGCAGCAGCCGGCTCGCGTTCCAAAGCTTGTTCGCGAGCTTGCGGCCCTGCTCGATCGAGCCCTCGGAGAACTTGATGTCCTGCGTCGAGGACATCTTCAGCAGCCCGTACCGAGTGGCGTCGGCGCCGTGCACGGCGATCAAGTCGAGGGGATCGACCCCGTTGCCGAGGCTCTTCGACATCGGCCGGCCGGTCGGGTCGAGCACGTTCGAGTTGATGACCACGTCGCGGAAGGGGATCTCCCCCATCAACTCGAGCCCGGCCATGATCATCCGGTTCTCCCAGAGGAAGATGATCCCGCGGCCGGTCACGTTGACGTCTCCCGGGTAGAACGTCCGCAGCTCGGCCGTGTCGTCGGGCCAGCCGAGCGTGGCGAACGGCCAGAGCGCCGACGAGAACCACGTGTCGAGCACGTCGGGATCGCGCTCGAGCTCGCTCGCCCCACACACGGCGCACACCTCCGGCACGTTCTCGGCGCATGTCACGTGCCCGTCCGGGCAGTACCAGATCGGCAGTTGGTGCCCCCACCAGAGCTGGCGCGAGATGTTCCAGGGCCGGATCGCCTTCAACCAGTCGAGCGCTACGCGGCCGTGCACCTGCGGGTGGAAGGTCACGCTGCCGGTGTCGAGCACCTCGATCGCGGGGCGCGCGAGGTCGTCCATCGCGCACCACCACTGCAGTGACACGAGCGGCTGGATCCGCGTGCCCGAGCGCTCGCAGTGGCCGACGCTGTGCCGGTAGCTCTCGCGCTTCTCGAGCTGGTCGTGCTCCTTCAGCCATGCCACCACGCGCTCGGCCGCCTCGTCCTCGGTGAGCCCCGCGTAGCCCTCGGGAACGTCACCGGTCATGCGGCCGTCGAAGCCGATCACCGCGGGCTCCGGCAGTCCGTGGTGGCGACCGATCTCGAAGTCCATCGGATCGTGCGCGGGGGTGATCTTCAGCGCGCCCGTCCCGAATTCGCGCTCGACCCGCTCGTCGGCGATCACCGGCACTGTGCGTCCCACCACGGGCACGATCACGTCCTTGCCGATGAGCGACGTGTAGCGCTCGTCGTCGGGATGCACCGCCACCGCGACGTCCGCAAGGATCGTCGCCGGTCGCACGGTCGCGATCGTCACCGAGCCGCTCCCGTCGGCCAGCGGGTAGCGCGCGTACGTGAGCGCGTCGTCGACGTCGATGTGCTCAACCTCCAGATCGGAGATGGACGTGCGGCAGTCGCTGCACCAGTTGATGATCCGGTTGTCGCGGAAGATCCAACCGCGCTCGTAGAGGTGCACGAAGAAGCGCATGACCGCGCGCACGTACGCCTCGTCCATGGTGAACCGCTCGCGCTCGTAGTCGAGCGAGCAACCGAGCCTGCGGAACTGCCCCATGATCACGCCGCCGTATTCGTGCAACCAGGCCCAGACGTGCTCCAGAAACGCCTCCCGGCCGATCTCCAGCCGTGACGTCCCCTCTGCGCGCAGTTTCTTCTCGACCACCGCCTGCGTGGCGATGCCCGCGTGGTCGTAGCCGGGCTGCCAGAGCGTGTTGAACCCGCGCATCCGGTGCCAGCGGATGAGCGCGTCCTGGATCGAGGCGTTGAGCGCGTGACCCATGTGGAGCACGCCGGTGACGTTCGGCGGCGGCACCGCGATCGTGTACGGCGGCTTCTCCGAGGATGGGTCAGCGTGGTAGAGGCCTTCCTCCTCCCATATGCGCTGCCAGCGTTCCTCGACGCCCTGCGGCTTGTAGAGCGGCTCCATCTCCATCAAGCCGATCCTAGCCAGCGCCGATAGGAACGCCATGAGGTTTCTCCGCCGGCCCGACGAGTTCCCGACACCGGCGTTCAAGGTCGCCGTGCCGCTGCTGCTCGCGGCGGCTGTCGCGCTCGTCGTCTGGCTCTACGCCTAGCGGCGCGTCGCGCGCCCGCTCTGCCAGTCGCGCGGCTGCGCGCCGACCTGCTCGAGAATCGTCTCGAGCAGCGTGAACGACGAGAGCACGTGCTCCCGCGCCAGCGCCCGGGCGCCCGCTGCGCTGCCCGCGGCGAGCGCCTGCTTGATCGCGCGATGCTGCTCTGCGTTCTTCAGGTAGAGGCCGTCGAGCGAGTGGTCGCCTGGTGCCCAAACAGCGGGACCGGAGAACGTGCGGCGCGCGCTCTTCGCCATCTGCTCGACGAGAGGTAGGCCGGCGACGCGATAGATGATGTCGTGGAACGCAAGGTTGCCGCGCACCCAGTCGCCCATGATCGACCGGCGCTCCTCGCCCGGCTCACGCGCGCGGAGCTCCTGCGAGATCTTCGAGAAGCTCTGCTCGGCCTGGTCGAGCTCCTCGAGCTCCTCCGGGGTGATCTTCGTCGCGGCGACCTCGGTGGCGAGCGACTCGAGCTCGGCGCGCACCATGAACGCCTCGTGCAGCTCCTCCCGCGAGATCGTCCGCACGCGCACGCCGCGGTTCGGGACGAAGGACACGAGCCCGAGCGCGGCGAGCCGGCGCAGCGCCTCGCGCACCGGCGTGCGCGAGACGTTGAACTGCTCGGAGAGCTGCTCCTGGCGAAGCACCGTCCCCGGGGCGAGCTCTCCGGAGACGATCGCCTCCTCGATCACGAGCGCGATGTCGTCGGCCTTGGTGGTGTCGAGTGTCACGATTCGCCGAGTGTACGCCGCCCCGTCAGGCGTGAGCTCCCGTCTCGAACTGGGCCTCTTCCGTGGAGCCCTTGAGCGCCAGCGTCTCGCTGTCGGGCGACACCGCCCGCGTCACGAGGTCGAAGTAGCCGGCCCCGACCTCGCGCTGGTGCCGGGTGGCGGTGTAGCCGGACTCCTCCAGCGCGAACTCGTGCTCCTGAAGCTCGACGTACGCCGTCATCGAGTCGGCCGCATAGCCGCGCGCGAGCTCGAACATCGCCGCGTTCAGCGAATGGAAGCCCGCGAGCGTGATGAACTGGAACTTGTAGCCCCATTCGCCGAGCTGCTGCTGGAAGTTCGCGATCGTCGCGTCGTCGAGATTCTTACGCCAGTTGAACGACGGCGAGCAGTTGTACGCGAGCAACTTGCCCGGGAACTTCTCGTGGATCGCGTCCGCGAACGCCTTCGCCTCGCCGAGGTCGGGCTTCGACGTCTCGCACCAGATCAGATCGGCATAGGGCGCGTACGCGAGCCCGCGCGAGATCGCGGCGTCGAGACACTCCCGTACCCGGAAGAAGCCCTCCGACGTCCGCTCGCCCGTGACGAACTCGCGGTCGTACTCGTCGACGTCGCTCGTGAGCAGCGCCGCCGACAGCGCGTCGGTGCGCGCGACGAGCACCGTCGGCACGTCGAGCACGTCCGCAGCGAGCCGCGCCGCGTTGAGCGTGCGCACGAACTGCGCCGTCGGCACGAGCACCTTGCCGCCGAGATGGCCGCACTTCTTTTCCGACGCGAGCTGGTCCTCGAAGTGCACGCCGCCGGCGCCGGCCTCGATCAGCGAGCGCATCAACTCGTATGCGTTGAGCGGGCCGCCGACGCCGGCTTCGGCGTCGGCGAGGATCGGCGCGTACCAGTGCGTTCCGTTCCGGCCCTCCGACCCGTCGATCTGGTCGGCGCGCTGCAGCGCGTTGTTCAGCCGCTTCACGAGCTGCGGCGCGCTGTTCACCGGATAGAGGCTCTGATCTGATACGTGCTCCCCGACGCGTTCGCGTCGGCCGCGACCTGCCAGCCGGAGAGGTAGATCGCCTCGAGACCCGCCTTCACCATTTGCACCGCCTGGCCGCCCGTCATCGCGCCGAGCGCGCGCACCGGCTCGTCGCGCTGCAGGAGCTCCCAGAGCCGCTCGGCGCCGTTGCGCGCCAGCGTCTGCTCGGGGACGACCGATCCGCGCAGGCGGACCGCGTCGACAGCGGCGTACGAGCGCTCGATCCCGCTCCAGCGGGGATCGTCCCGCCAGCGTGCCTCGAGCTGGTCTGCCTCTGCCTGGATCCGGGCGTCCGGTGTCATTCGCGTCTCCCTGGGCTCGGTGGAACCATTGACGGTGCATTTCGGATCCTAGATGAAGCCTTGTACCCGCCGCAAGCCCCAAAACACCCCTTTATGGATCCGAAAATTGTTCGCGCGTACCTCTTGCAACCCTCCTGCCCATCGCGTACAACCTCCCTGGGTGGCGAGGGGAATGCTGACTGCTGCGGCGGCCGTGGTTGTGTGCGGCCTGCTTTCGCCTGCCGCGCGGGCGGCGACGCAGATCCAGCAGGAGAACGCGCTGCCCGGCACCTCCGCCTGGAACGGCCCCAGCTCGGGCCAGATCGAGCTGTACACCTCGCAGATCGGCGTCGCCCCGGGAGACCCGATCGACGTGCACGTGAACACGCGGCCCGCCGCGCGCTACCGGATTGCCGTGTACCGCCTCGGCTGGTACGGCGGCGCGGGCGGCCGCCTCGTCGCCTGCGCTCCCTCGTGCGTCGGCGACAAGCAGGGCAGCGTCCAGCAGCAGGCGTGGACGAACGCCGTCGACGGCCCCCCGCTCCGGCCGGGCTGGCCGGTCACCGACACGATCGCCACGGGCGCCGACTGGACGAGCGGCTACTACGAGATCCGCGCCGAGCTGACGAGCGGCCCCGAGACCGGCCGCGGCACGGTCGGGTACGTGATCGTGCGCGAGCCGTCCACGAAGAGTCTCGGCTCGCAGCTCCTCGTCCAGGTGCCGGTCAACACATGGGAGGCGTACAACCAGTGGGGCGGCAAGAGCCTCTACGACTTCGACGGGCCGCGCGCCCACCGCGTCTCCTTCGACCGGCCCTGGGGCAAGTACGCCAACTCGCCGCTGTGGTGGGAGATCCAGCTCGTCCGCTTCCTCGAGCGTGAGGGCTACGACGTCTCGTACCAGACCGACGTCGACACGGACATCGACCCGGCGTCACTCCTGCGGCACCGGCTCGTCATGACCGCCGGCCACGACGAGTACTGGACGAAGACGATCCGCGACGCGTTCGACGCTGCGCTCGCCGCGGGCACGAATCTCGCCTTCATGGGCTCGAACACGGGGTACGGGCAGATCCGGTACGAGGACAACCGGCGGACGATTGTCTCGTATAAGGAAGTGGCGCTCGACCCCGAGCCCGATCCGTCGCTGAAGACGGTGATGTTCCGGCAGCTCGATCCGACCCGGCCCGAGTGCATGCTCGAAGGCGTGCAGCACCGCTGGCAGCCTCCGCACCAGAACGGGCCGCACGACTACACGGTGGTCGCCGCAGCCGGCGACCCGTGGCTTGCGAATACCGGGCTCACGCCCGGCAGCGTGCTCCCCGACCTCGTCGGCGACGAGTGGGACGCACTGAACCCGTGGCCGGACGCGTGCATCCACCCCGGGCTAACGGTACTGCTCCACTTCGCCTACAACTCGCCCACGGGCGACGCCGACGCCGTGCGCTTCACCGCACCGAGCGGCGCGCGCGTGTTCGCCAGCGGCGCACAGCGGTTCTCGTGGGGGCTCGACACCTTCGGCACGCGAGCCTACGGCCATCCCACAGAGCCCATTCCGGGCCTCCAGCAGCTCGTGCGCAACATGCTCGACGACCTGACCCGCCCCGCCGCGCCACAACGTGTGGTCCGGGTGCCCGTTCCCGCGGGGTACCGGGTGCGCACCGGCCGCGTAACCGATCCGCGCATCGTCGGCCGCCTCGTCTACCGGATCCGCAACGACGACCCGCCCGTCCTCCTCTGCTCCGGGCGTAGGCGATGCGTCGTGCCGCCACCGAGCGGGCCCGGCTCCTACCGGCTCATGGCGCAGTTCGTCGACGCGTGGGGCCGGATATCGGCGCCGACGTACTCCGCGGCGCTCACGGTCGGCCCCTAGGCGTAGTAGCGGAACACGAGCTCGGCGACGCAGACTGGCTTGTCGCCGCCCTCACGCTCGACGACCGCCTTCATCGTCGCCTGGAAGCCGCCGTCGAAGTCGTCGACGGCGACGACCGTGAACGTTCCGCGCACACGCGAGCCGGACGGGACCGGCGCAGGGAAGCGCACGCGGTTGAGGCCGTAGTTCACGGCCATCCCCCCGTCCTGGCGCGGCACGACCTCGTACGACATCACGGGCAGCAGCGAGAGCGTCAGGTAGCCGTGGCCGATCGTCGTACCGAAGGGCCCCGCGGCCGCGCGCTCCGGGTCGACGTGGATCCACTGGTGGTCGCCGGTGGCCTCGGCAAAGGCGTCGATCTTCTCCTGCGGCACCTCGATCCACGAGGAGGGCCCGAACTCCTGACCGGGCGCGAGAGCTGTCATGTGCCCCAGCGTACGACACTCGCGGCCCAGGTGTAGCCGGTGCCCGCGGCGAGCAGCAGCACGAGCTCGCCGTCGTGCAGCTCGCCGGCGCGCGCGGCGCGGTCGAGGGCGAACAGCGGGTCGACGCCGCTCATGTGCCCGGTGTCGTCGAGGTACGCCGCACGCGTCGCGTCGAGGCCGAGCTCCGCGATGAGCGCGCGATGCATCGACGGCTTCATGTGAATGCCGCAGAGATAACCCACGTCGGAAAGCACCGCACCGCTGCGTTCGACCGCACCCCTCGCGGCAGCGACGAAGTTCGCGAGGCTCACCTTGTCGAGTCCGTCCTTCATCGATGCGGGGTCGGCGACGTCGAGGTAGCGATAGCCGCCGTTGGGCGACACGCTGCCGCCGGAGGGCACCTTCACCTGCAGCGAGAACGAGCCGTCGGTGATCCCGTGACAGCCGAGCAACGCGTTGCGACCACCGTCCTTGACGAGTAATCCCGCCACGGCGCCGTCACCGAAGTTGAACATGAACCGCGACCGCTCGTTCGCGTAGTCGAGCAGATAGGACTCGCGGCAGGCCGCGACGACCAGAACTGTGCGCAACTCATCTTCGGCGAGCAGCATGTCGCGCGCGAGCCGGAGCGCGACGGGCGTCCCGCACGACACGTTGTCGTACTCGACGGCGTAGGCGCGCGACGCACCGATGCGATGCGCGATCCACGGGGCCGCCTGCCAGACCGCGTAGTCCTTCCACATCGAGCCGAAGTACATGACCACGTCGACGTCCAGCGGGTCGACGCCGGACTCGTCGAGCAGCGTCTGCGCAGCGCGCACGGAGAGATCGCTGACGTGCTCGTCCTCGGCGGCGATGTGCTTCCCTCGGAGGCCGAACTTCTCGACGATCACCTGCTCGGGAATACCGCTGCGCTCGCCCACTTCCGCGGCGGTCATCCAACGCTCGGGGAGATATGCCGCCGTGGCGGCGAGGGAGACGCGGGGGCTCCGGCCTGAGGAAGGAGCATGGTCCAGGCCAGAGCCCCCGGATGTGTCTGATTTGGGGGCTTCGCCCGGGGTCACGGTGTGCCCAGCACGCCGCGGATGATGCGCGCGAGCTCTCGCTCGACGTTCGCCGGCAGCTGTTTTCCGTCGCCCCAGAGGATCCAGCGCATGCCGATCATCTCGCCGGTCGCCATCAGCGCCCAGGCGGTGACTTCGGGATCGAGCTGTGCCGTCTCGCCGCGCTCCATCGCCTCGCGCAGCGCCGCGATGTATCCCTCCGACAGCTTGTCGTAGTGATAGCGCAGCATCTCCGGCGAGACGAACTCCGCCTGACGGATGATCCCGTAGAGGCCCGGATGCTCGACCGTGAAGCGGAAGTACGCGCCGAAGCCGAGCAGCTCCGACTCGAGCCGCGTCGTGCCCTGCGACGACGCCTCCTTCATCGAGTGACGCACGCGGCGGTTCAAGTCCCGCACGAGCTCGTCGAAGATCTCCTTCTTCGACGAGAAGTAGAGGTAGAACGTCCCCTGGCCCACGCCCGCGGCTTCCGTCAGCTTGACGATCGACGCGTCGTGGTAGCCGAGCTCCGCGAACACCTGCTCCGCGGCGTCGAGCAGGCGCTGCCGCGTCTCGACCCCCTTGCGCGAGAGCGCGCGGCCGGAGACACCCGTGACGACGCCCCCGACGACCTCGGTCACGGCGCGACCTCGGTCACGTGGAGCTCTTGCTTCTGGACCTTGCCCATCCCGTTGCGGGGAAGCTCGTCGATCAAGCGGAACGCCTTCGGCACCTTGAAGCGCGCCAGCCTGCCGCGGCACCATTCGAGGAGCTCTGCCTCGGTCGCGCCGTCGCAGACGACGAACGCGACGCCGACCTCGCCCCAGCGCTCGTCCGGCACGCCGACAACCGCTGCATCGGTCACGTGCGGGTGCTCGTGCAGCACCGCTTCGACCTCGGCCGGATAGACGTTCTCGCCGCCGGAGATGAACATGTCCTTGAGGCGGCCCTTGATCCGGTAGAAACCCTCGTCGTCGCGCTCGGCGACGTCGCCGGTGCGCAGCCAGCCGTCGTCGGTGAACACGGCCGCGGTCGCCTCCTCGTTCCGCCAGTACCCGGGGAAGACGTTCGGGCCGCGCACCTGCAGCTCCTCCTCGGGCGACAGGCGGACGTCGACGAACGGGTACGGCTTGCCCGCGTAGCCGAGCTTGCGCACCGCATCCTCCGGCGGCAGGCAGAGGACGTTGGGCGCGGCCTCCGTGAGCCCGTAGCCCTGCACGATCGCGGTACCACGCTCGGCATACGCCTCGAGCAGCGCCTCCGGCATCGGCGCGCCGCCGACGACCGCGCGGCTCAGGCTGGAGAGGTCGGTGTCGGCGAACGCAGCCTGTTGCGCCATGAAGAGGTACGTCGCAGGCACGCCCATCATCGTCGTCACACGCTTCTCCTCGATCAGCCGCAGTGCGCGCGCCGGGTCGAACTCGCGCTCGAGGATCACGGTGGCGCCCTTCCACCAGGCGAGCAGCGTCTGCACGTTCCAGCCGCCGACATGGAACTGCGGCAGCACCTGGAGCACGACGTCCGCCTGGTTCACGCCGGTCGTCAGATCGAACGAGAGGTTCGTCCAGAAGCAGTTCGCGTGCGTGAGCAGCGCCCCCTTCGGCCGGCCCGTCGTGCCGGAGGTGTAGATCAGCAGCAGCCCATCCTCGTCTACCACCTCTGCGACGGACGCGTCCCCGCCTCTCATGTCCCGGGGTCTGACCCCGTTCGGTGCCGCGAGCCGCTCGAAGCCGTGTCCCGTCGCGACAGCGGCCTCCTCGTACACGTCCTCGACGAGGAAGACCGCGGGCCCGGCATCGTCGAGCTGGTAGCGCAGCTCGGCGGGCGACAAGCGCCACGAGAGCGGCAACAGCGTCAGCCCGGCCTTGGCGCAGGCATAGAAGACCTGCACGTGCTCCGGCGTGCTGCCCGTGAGCGTCGCCACGCGGTCGCCGCGGCGCAGGCCGTGCTCGCCGAACGCGGCCGCGAAGGCGTCCGAGCCCTCGTCCAGCTCGCGGTACGTGACGAGCCGCCCGTCCTGGTCGATCGCGACGCGCTCCGGCGTCGTTCGCGCGCGGTCGCGGATCCAGCGGCCGATCGTGTGCGGGCCGCTCATGCGCGCAGAAACTCCCGCACGACCGGCGCGAGCGCCTCGCCTTCCTCCCAGACGAGCAGGTGCCCCCGGTCCGGGACGAGCTCGAGGCGTGCGCCCGGGATCAGCTCCGCGAGCAGCTCGCCGTTGCGCGGGTCGACGACGGTGTCTGCGCCGCCGTGGATCACGAGCGTCGGCGCCGCGATCGTCGCCGCGCGGTCGGAGCAGTCGAACGTCGCGCCGGCGTAGGCCTGCGCCTGCCAGCCCGCGAACGTGGGCGCCCGCTCCAGCCGGTAGCGGTAGATCTCGTCGGTCAGCTCGGGCCGCTCGCGCACGCCGTGCTCGCCGAGCGACGTCTCGACCATCAGCCGCAGGCCCGCCTCTCGCTCCAGCTCCGGGAAGCGCCGGAACGCCTCGAGTCCGGCCTCCGGCATCGGGTGCGAACGCGTGCCGCCGGGCGCCGTCGACGCGAGCACGAGCCTGCGCACCCGGCCGGGATGCGTGACGGCGAGCTCCTGCGCGATGTAGCCGCCGAGGCTGACCCCGAACACATGCGCCCTCTCGATCGCGGCTGCATCGAGCACTGCGACGACGTCGGCGGCCATCTGCGCGACGGCGTACGGCCCTTCCGGCACGTCGCTCTCGCCGACACCGCGATTGTCGAGGAGGACGACGCGGAAGTCCTCGGCGAGCAGGCGCGGCAGCGGCCCCCAGCCGCGCCGGTCGTAGCCGAGCCCGTGTACGAAGACGAGCGGCTCGCCCTCGCCGAACACCTCGTACGAGATGCGAACGTCGCCGTTGCGTGCCTCGCTCATGCGCTCTCCTGTGGGTCGCCGGTCCGGACTGCCTGCTCGAGTCGGCGGAGGCCGCTGGGCCGGCCGCGGGCGGCCAGACCGGCGAGACCGCCCGGCAGGAACACGACGATCAGGATGAAGACGACGCCGAGCAGGAAGAGCGGCTGCTCGAGCGGCGTGCGCAGCACGTGCGGCAGGCCCGCCACCGTCGACGAGCTGCCGACGGCGATCAGCCGGTTGTTGAGATACGTGTAGAGGATGCCCCCGAGCACGGCGCCCCAGCGGGAGCCGGCGCCGCCGATCACCACCATGAGCAGCAGTGTCAGCGTGAAGTTCGGCGCGGTGACGGAGAGCGTCGACCCGTTGTAGAGGAGCATGTAGACGATGCCGCCGGCTGCGGCGAGTGTGGACGAGAGCACGAACGCCTGCAGCTTGAACAGATGCGGGCGAAGACCGAGCACCTCGACACGCGGCTCGTTCTCGCGGATCGCCTGCCAGACGCGGCCCGGCGACGAGTCGACCGCCCAGCGGACGACGAAGAAGACGACCGCGACGAACGCGAGCGTGAGCCAGTAGAGGTTCTTGGTGTTGAGGATGCCCACGAACGCCTTCGGGAGCTTCGTGTAGTCGGCGCCGAGGCCCTCCTCGCCATGCGTCCAGTGGTGCGGGTCCTTCAGCGCGAGCACCGCGCCCGCCTGAGCGAACGCGAGCGTCACCATCGCGAAGGCGATGCCGCCGACGCGCAGGCTCACGTACCCGAGGACGTTCGCGATCACGACCGAGACGCCCATCGTGAAGAAGATCGCGGGCCAGAAGCCCCAATGCCACTCGGAGATCGCGATGTTCGACAGGTAGACGCCGAGCGCGATGTAGAGCGCGTGGCCGAACGACAACAGCCCGGTGTACCCGAACTGGATGTCGTACGTGAGCGCGAGCCCCCCGAACACGAGGCACGCGGCGAGCAGCGCGAGCGTCCCCGGCGACGAGATCGGCTGGTCGAACACCTTCGGAATCGAGACGTTCAGCTTCGGCACGAACGCGAGCGCGCCGAAGACGACCAGCGGCCAGAGCCAGTCGGCGACGAGCCGGCGGTTCCTCATGCGCGCGATCCGACGACGGCGCCGGCGAAGCCGCGCGGGCGCGTGAGCAGCACGATGCCGAGCAGGAGAACGACGATCATGTCGCCGACGCCGGCGGAGGCGTAGTAGTTCGTGTACTGCTGCGTCAGCCCGACGACGACCGCGGCCGCGGCCGAGCCGCCGA
>JANMWV010000347.1:0-2968 GCA_031394165.1 Actinomycetes bacterium | reverse complement strand
TCGATCGGAACACCCCGCGCCTCGAGTGCGGACGCGAATTCCCATGCGCCCGGCTCGTCTTCGTGGAGCATGAGCATGCGCACGTCCCAGCCGCGCTCGCGCAGGCGCGGCAGCAGCGAGAGCAGGTGCGCCTCGGAGCCGGAGATCCCGGCCACCTTCTGGAGATGGAGGATGGGGCCGCGCGTCATTGCTGCTCCACGGTAGCCAGCACGCCGTCCGCCCAGTGCTCGACCGAGTGCCGCGAGGCGACGAGCTCGCGCAGCTCAGGCCTGCGGCGGCGGTCGAGCGCGCGCAGACGCTCCGCGAGGCCTGCCGGATCGTCGCGCTCGAAGCGCAACTCGTCCGGCAGGAGATCGTCGAATACGGGGTTCGATGCGAGCACGGGCACGCACGACGCCGCCGCCTCGTAGACGACCTTGTCCGGCGCGCCGGCGCGCATGTTGTTGATCAGCACATCGCTGCGGGCGAATAGCGCCGGCACTTCTGCGCGCGGCACCGGGCCGCCGAGCTCCGCTTCGACGCCGAGCGCCTCCGCCAGCCGCACGAGCTCGAGCTTGTACTGCTCGAACTCCGCGTCCGAGCCGCGCAGCTCGACGCGCGCGCCCGCCAGCGCGGCGCCGCGCAGGCTCGTCTCGAGCCCCTTCGCCGGCGAGTAGCGGCCGAGCACGAGGGCGCGCAGCGGCCCGCCCGCGCCCGGGGCGTCGCTGCACTGGAACTCCGCCAGGTCGATGCCGTGTCCGATGCCGTGCACCTTGCGAGAGGGCAGCGGAAAGGAGCGCCGGTCGACGGAGATCACCGCGGTCGCGGCCTTCTCCGCAGCGCGCACCACCGCGTGCCCCTTCCAGTGCGTGTACCAGAGCACGAGTGGGATGCGCAGCGGCCGCACGACGGGAGCAGCGAGCACGGCGTAGAGCGGCACCATGTGCGCAACGACGCCGAGGGGCCGCGGCCACAGCTCGCGCACGAGAGCGGCGACGAACTTCGCACCACGCTGCGCCTGCGTCGACGCGCCGAACTCGTGCACCCGGACGTTCTCCGGCACGACACCGGGCGCGGCCGTGTCGCAGAGCACGACGAGCTCGTCGACGCGCGCGGCAAGTGCGCGCACCATCGGCACGGTGGCGGCGAGCACGGGGTCGCCGGGGTCGAGCTTCTGGGTGGCAAAGACGAGTCTGCGCATCAGAAGAAGTCCCTACGCATCAAAAGAAATCCAGGTCACCGAGGCTGAGACGCCAGGCGCTCCGCTGCTTCGGGAGCGGTAGCGCATCGTCGCTGAGTCGCTTGCCGATGAAGCGGATCGTGCGCAGCGTCGGCACGAACCCGGCGGCGAGATACGCGCGCTCCTCGCCGGGATTCGGCATCGCGACGGCAAGGTCGGCGTCGACCGCGGCAACGCAGCGCCGCAGCAGCGCGGACTTTCCCTTGCCGACGGCGTCGCAGACGACCGCGGACGAGTAACCGTGCCACAGCGCGTGCGTGACGACGGCCCAGCCGCCGCCACCGTCGATGCGCGCGTACTCCCGCGGCGAGTCCGCGTACCGCCAGTTCAGGTAGTTCGCGTCGCGGACGATGTGATGCGCGGCGAACGACACGGCGTGGCGGTCGTCGAACGTGGCCACGCCCGGCTCACGCAGCCGGCCCTCTGCCCGCTTCCGCAAGCGTATGGGCCGAACCCAGATGCGTAGCGAGGTCACGTCCTCCCACCCGAGCTTGCCGACGAGGATCGGGCCTGCCATGGGGTTCGTGAACCCGAGCGCCCAGCCCGCTCCCGCACGCGCCGCCTCCTGCTCGTTGTGCAGCTCGAGCGTCGAGAAGACGCCGCGTCCCCGTGCGGCCGGCGTCGTCACGGCGTGCACGGCATACGCAGCGAGGCCCTGGCTCATGCCGAAGCACGACATCGCGAGCACGCCGAGCGCCGTGCCATCGTCGTCCCGCGCCTCGTTCAGGATTCGTGGGCCGGCCGGGTTGCGGTCGAACCACCAGTCGAACTCCGTCGGAGACATCGCAGCACCGTACGTCTCCTGCATCAGCGCGAGGAACTCGTCGCGCTGCGCGGGCTCGACGATCACTTCGACGATGTGCCGAGCGCGGCGTTGAAGACGCGGCGCGCGCGCGTGCCGGTCACCGTGTCCTTCACGGCGATCAGATCGCACGCACCGGCGAGCACGAGCTCGAACGTGCGTGCCGAGTACGGCTCCACGTTGTAGCGGCGCAGCTCGAGCGGGTCGCTCGAGGGCGAGTTCGCCCCCGACACCGCGGTGAACGCGACGTCGTACCCCGCCTGGCGCACGAGGCTGAGGTGCACCTGCTTGTAGTGCGCCTCGGAGCCCTTCACGTAGGAGAACGCGCGCACGGGACGGCCGAGCCGCTCCTCGAGCCGCAGCTTGGAGATCGCAATCTCTCGCGCCGCCTCGTCGATCTCGAGGTCGGCGAGCGGACGATGGCTGATGCCGTGCGACTCGATGCGCACGCCGAGCTTCTCGAGCTCGCCGAGCTCGTCCCAATCGACCGTCGGGTTGAGCACGCCGCTCGCCGCAAGATGCTCCTCATGCGGCAGGGGCTGACGGTCGCCGACGTACGCGAGCGGGACGAACTGCACCGCGGCGTAGCCGTGCTTGTGCAGGATCGGCGCGGCGTTCTCGAGGTTGTCGCGGTAGCCGTCGTCGAACGTGATCAGCACGGCGCCCTCGGGGAGGGCGCGCCCCTCGACATACTGCGCGATCACCGCGTCGAGGTCGACGACCGTGTAGCCGAACTGCTTCAGCTGGCTCATCTGGTCGTCGAAGGTCGAGACCGGCATCGACATCCGATTCCCGGGGAGGTCGTTGACCTTGTGGTACATGAGCACGCGCAGCGTGCGGTCGTCGCCGTTGACGGCGCCGATGCCGTTCGCCGTCTCGCCGATCGCCCGGTAGACGGAGTTCTTCAGCAGCTGCTTGATCTGCTCGCGCACGAGAGCAGGTTACTC
>JANMWV010000126.1:0-4493 GCA_031394165.1 Actinomycetes bacterium | reverse complement strand
TCGCCTGGGTCGGCTTCGCAGTGACGTTCCCGCTCGTCTTCGTCGCAGAGAAGCGCTGGACGCTCGTGCCGCTCGCCGTGCTCGGGTTACTCCAGTGCATCACGATCGGGCTCGGGTTGCGCGCGTTGTGGGGGCTGCCCGGGCTCGCCGTGGCGCTCGGCATCTCGACCTTCGTGATCGCGGCCGGATTGATGGCGACGATCTCCGTGCAAACCCTCGGGATCGCCGCCCTGGGTCTCGCGCAGCTCGCGCTCGCGGTCGGCTCTTCCGCGGCCATCGCGTTCGGCGGGCTTTCGCTGCTGCTCTCGCCGCTGCCGGCCGCGATCGCCGGCGTGCTCGTCTACGCGGTGCTGATCTACGCGCTACGGTCGCTGGGCTTGCGTGACGCCGTGGCATACGTGCGAGGTCTCCATTGAGCCGCCGCAGCGCGCTCATCACCGGTGTCGGCGGGCAGGACGGCTCGTATCTCGCCGAGCTGCTCGTCGCCGACGGCTACGAGGTCGTCGGCGTCGTGCGCGATCCCACCGCAGCGAACGAGAACCTCGCCGACGTGCGCGACAAGGTCGAGCTCGTTCGCGTCGACCTGCTCGACCAGGACGCGCTCGCAGCGACGTTGCGCGCCCACGGGACGACCGAGGTGTACAACCTCGCGTCGCCGTCGTTCGTGCCACGCTCCTGGGAGTACCCGGTCGAGACCGCGGAGTTCGCGGCGGTCGGCGTCACCTCGCTGCTCGAAGCGGTTCGTGCGGTCGACCTGACGATCCGCGTGTACCAGGCGTCGTCGAGTGAGATCTTCGGCGAGCCCGCCGAGGTGCCGCAGACCGAGTCGACACCGCTCGCACCCGTCACGCCGTACGGCGTCGCGAAGTCCTACGGCCATTTCATCATCGGCTCGTACCGCCGTCGCTACGGGCTCCACGCGAGCGGCGGGATCCTCTACAACCACGAGTCGCCCCGCCGTCCGCTCGACTTCCTGCCGAGCAAGGTCGCTCACGCCGCCGCGGCGATCTCGCTCGGCCTCGAGCAGGAGCTCAAGCTCGGCGACCTCGATGCGCAACGGGACTGGGGCTACGCCCGCGACTACGTCGAGGCGATGTGGCGCATGGTCCGCTGCGACGAGCCGGGCGACTACGTGATCGCCACGGGCGAGCTGCACAGCGTCCGCGAGCTCACCCGGGTCGCGTTCGAGCACGCCGGCCTCGACTGGGAGGCACACGTGCGGGTCGACGACTCCCTGAAGCGCGGCCAGGCCGAGCTCCATCACCTGACCGGCGATGCGTCGAAGGCCCGCGACCGGCTCGGCTGGCAGCCGAGCATCGGCTTCGACGACCTCGTACGGCAGCTCGTCGACGCCGCCGTCGCCCGCCTCACGAGTTCGTAACACCACGGCCGTAGACTCTGGCCCGAAATGAGCGATCAGCAGGAGCCCTCCGTCGACGAGGTCTACGCGCGCCTGCGGGCCGCCGTCGACCGTGGCAGCCGCGACCTCGCGTCGACGCGGGGGCTTGCCGAGCGGTTCTGGCCGGTGAGCGCCGACAAGCCGCTCGAGCGCCGTCCCGGCGCCAAGGGCCGGCTCGCGTTTCAGGTGAAGCGCGTCCTGCGCAAGACGATGCGGTGGTACGTCGAGCCCGCCTTCGCGGACCAGCGGATCGTCAACGACGCGCTGTTGCGCCTCGTCGACGACCTCTCCCGTCGCGTCGACGAGCTCGAGCGCAAGTAATGCGGCTCGCGGTCTGCATGCCCCAGGTGCCGTTCGAGCGCGGGGGCAGCGAGATCTTCGCGGACGGGCTCGTCCAGTCGCTGCGTGAGCACGGGCACGAGACGGAGCTCGTGACGGTGCCGTTCAAGTGGTATCCGGGCGAGCGCGTGCTGACGCAGGCGTTCCTCTGGCGGCTCCTCGATCTCGAAGAGGCGAACGGCCGCCCGATCGACGCGGTGATCGCGACGAAGTTTCCGTCCTACGTGATCCGGCATCCGAACAAGGTGGTGTGGCTCCTGCACCAGTTCCGCCAGGCGTGGGATCTCGACCGCACCGAGCTGGGGCAGTTCTCGGAGTCGGCGGAGGACCGCGCGTTGCGGCGCAAGGTGCTCGAGCTCGACCGCGTCACGCTCGGCGAGGCGAAGAAGATCTTCACGACGTCGTCGATCGTCGCCGGCCGTCTGAGCGACTCGACCGGGCTCGAGGCGGAGGTGCTCGCGCCGCCGCCTGCACCGCTCGCCTTTCACACGAAGCCGTCCGAGGGCTTCATCCTCTCCGTCAATCGCCTCGACCGCGCGAAGCGCATCGACCTGCTGATCGAGGCGGCCGCCGCGGCGCCCGACGTACGCATCGTCATCGCAGGCGACGGGCCGGACCGCGAGCGCCTCGAGCGTCTTGTCCGCGACCGCGGCGTCGATGGGCGCGCGACATTTACGGGCAGGGTCAGCGACGCAACGCTGGCCGATCTCTACGCGCGCTGTCTCGCCGTCTACTACGCGCCGGTCGACGAGGACTACGGCCTCGTCCCGTACGAGGCGTTCCTCTCGGAGAAGCCCGTCGTCACGATGACGGACGCGGGCGGCCCGCTCGACATCGTGCGCGAGCGGGAGACCGGCCTCGTCGTCGCGCCGACGGCGGGAGACCTCGCGGGCGCGCTCGAGTGGCTGCGTGCGCACGAGGACGAAGCGAGCGCGCTCGGACGCGCAGGCCGCGACGTCGCGCGTGCCGTCACCTGGGACTCGTGCGTCGAACGCTTGCTCGCGGCGGTCTCCTGACGTGAAGGTCGCGTACTTCTCGCCGCTACCGCCGAGCCGGTCGGGGATCGCCGACTACTCGGCGCTTCTCCTCTCCGCACTCGAGCAGCTCGTCGAGATCGAAGTCGTGCGTCCTGGGCGCACGCGCCCGGTCGCGGACGCGGACGTCGCGCTCTACCACATCGGCAACGACCCCGACGCGCACGCCTGGATCGTCGACGCGCTGCGCCGGCGTCCCGGTGTCGTCGTGTTGCACGACTTCGTCATACACCACCTCGTCGCCGGCATGACGATCGGGCGCAAGGACGGGCACGCGTACCTCACCGCGATGGAGCGCGAGGCCGGCGTCGCGGGACGCATGCTCGGCTGGGGCGTGCTCGAAGGGCGCGTGCCGCCGCTCTGGGAAGTGCGGCCCGACGAGTTCCCGCTCGCCGGCGAGGTGCTCGACCGCGCCACCGGCGTGATCGTGCATTCGCGCTACGCCGAGACGCAGGCGCGCGAGCACGGGTACGACGGCCCGCTCTGGCGCATTCCGCACCCGGCGTGGCCCGCGCCGGAGATCGAGCCCGTGACCGTCGAGGGCTCGCCGCTGATCGGCTGCTTCGGCCACCTGAACGAGAACAAGCGCATCCCGCAGCTGCTGCGCGCATTCGCGGACTTCCGCCGCGCGCATCCCCGTGCGCGGCTCTTGCTCGTCGGCGCGGAGGCTCCGGGTTTCGACCTCGACGGGCGGCTGGCACGAGTCGGCCTCGACACCGAGGGTGTGATCCGCGAGCCGTACGTCGAGGAGTCGCGCCTGTGGTCGCTGCTCGCGGCGTGCGACGCGTGCGTCCTGCTGCGCGCGCCGACGATGGGGGAGACCTCCGGCAGCGCGATCCGCACACTCTCGCTCGGCAAGCCGCTCGTCATCAGCGACCTCGGCTGGTTCTCAGAGCTCCCCGACGAGGTGGCGCTGAAGGTGCCGGTGGGCGGCGACGCCGAGGTCGCAGGGATCGTCGCCGCCCTCGAACAGCTCGCCGATCCTGCGGTCGTCGCCCGCATGGGCGCCGCCGCGCGCGCGTATGTCGAGCACGAGCATGCGCTGCCGCTCGTCGCCGAGCGCTACGTCGCCGCGCTCGAGGAGGCCGCAGGCGGCGGTGCAGTCGAGGCGAAGGTGCTGCGCGAGGTCGCGGAGGCTGCAGCCGACATCGGTGTCTCGCCGGAGCTGCTCGCGCCGGAGCTCGAAGCGGTCGGCTTCGTCTCGTCCGACGGGCTCGGCCCGCCCCGAGTGGCTCCGCAGCGGGGCGGCGGCGCGCGCCTGCTGCGCACACTGCCCGCCTGGGGCTGGCTCGCGATCCTCTACGTGGTCTCGGCGACCGTGCAGCTCACGCTCGGACTGCGTGTGTCGTCGCCGTGGATCATGGTCGACGAGCTCGTCTACTCCGACATGGCCCGGAGCTTCGCGTCGACCGGCCACTTCCTGATCCGCGGCGTGCACGGCGACTACGGCTTCGTCCAGCCGCTGCTGCTCTCGCCCGCGTACGCGATCTTCGGGCCGATGTCCGACGTCTACCAATGGGCACGTGTCATCGATGCCCTCGTCATGTCGTCGGCGGTGTTCCCCGCGTATCTGCTTGCGCGACGCGTCGTGCGTCCTGTGACGGCGCTCGCGGCGGCGGCGCTCGCGGTTGCGATTCCGTCCATGGCGTACGTCGGGACGCTGATGACCGAGAACGCGTTCTATCCGATCTTCCTCTGGCTCGCGCTCGCCCTCGTCGCCA
>JANMWV010000108.1:0-2035 GCA_031394165.1 Actinomycetes bacterium | reverse complement strand
ACGGTCGACGTCGTGCGGGCGCGCTTCCCGGAGGTCGTCGTCGTCGAGCAGGAGAACCGCGGCCTCGCCGCCGGCTGGAACGCGGGCGTCGCGCACACGAGCGGCCGGTACGTCCTGCTGCTCAACTCCGACGCGTGGCTCGACGAGGGCGCGCTCGACGCGCTCGTCGCGTTCGCCGACGCGCATCCTCGCGCGGCGGTCGTGGGGCCGCGGCTGCGCAATCCCGACGGGTCGCTGCAGCGCTCGATGCGCGGATTTCCGACGCTGTGGCGGCTCGCGACCGAGTACCTGTTCCTCCGCAAGCTCGCGCCGCGCTCGCGGGCGCTGAACGCGTTCTACGCCGGCGGCTTCGCGCACGACGAGACGCGCGAGGCGGAGGTTCTGATGGGCGCGGTGTGGCTCGTGCGCCGCGCGGCGATCGAGGAGGTCGGTCCCGCCGACGAACGCTTCTTCCTCTTCAGCGAGGAGGTCGACTGGGCGTATCGCCTCCGGCAGGCGGGCTGGACGTCGGTGTTCTTCCCCGGCGCCGGGGCGACGCACGTCTACGGCGCGTCGCACCAGGGGCAGTTGTACGTCGAGCTTCAGCGCGGCCACCTGCGCTTCTTCGCCAAGCACCGGGGCGCTGGGTATGCCGAGCATGCCCGGAGGCTCCTGCGCGGCTCTCTGGCGCTCCGTGGGGTGCTCTACCGGGACGAGCGGGGGCGTCTGGCACGGGAGGCCGCCGCGTGGCTCGGCTCCGGCTCCGTCGAGGAGCTGCTGTCGTGATCCTGCGCGTGCCGCCCTTGCTGCTCGCCGTGCCGCTGCTCGGGCTCGCGTGGCTGCTGCCCGAGTACGGCGTCGGCCTCTGGCTTCGGCTTGCGGCGGCGACCCTCGTGCTGCTGCTGCCGGGCAGGCTCGTCGCGCGCGCGCTCGGGCGGCCCCGAGCCGAAGGCTCCCCAGGCAAACAGGCCGCAGCGGGCGCGCTCGCCTGGTCGTGCGCGCTCGTCGCGGCCGCACTCGCGATCACCTTTGCGGTGCATGCGTCGCTCGACCTGACCCTCGCGCTCGTGCTGATCGCCGGGGTGGTCGCGCTGCCGTTCTCGGGCCGGGGCCGGCGTGTCGAGCCGCGTGCGCTGCGCGGTCGCGGGCTTGTTGCGCTCGCGGGGATCCTCCTGGGCATCGCGCTCTGGAGCGTCGAGGGCGTCGTGCACGGCGACGCGCTCTTCCACCTCGGCCGTGTGCGCAAGCTCGACGAGTTGGGGTCGCTCTCGTTGCGCGCCGTCGGCGAGTTCAAGGACGGCGGCCTGCATCCGGGATACGCCTTCCCGCTGTGGCACGGATGGCTCGCGCTCGTCGCGAAGCTCGGCGGCCTCGATTCGACGGCGGTCGTACTGCACGAGTCGAGCATCCTCGCGCCGCTTGCATTCGTGCTCGCGTTCGAGGCCGGGCGGGCGGTGTTCCGGTCGGTGTGGCTCGCGCTCGGCACGCTGCTCGTGCAGGTCTCGCTGTTCGCGCTGGCGCCGGGCGGCGGCGGGGCGTACACGTCGCTCGAGCTTCCGGGAACGGTGGCGCGCCAGCTGCTCGTGCCGGCGGTGATCGTGCTCTTCTTCCGCTTCGTGCGTGAGCCGTCGTGGCAGGTCGGCGTGACGCTCGGAGCCGCAGGCGTCGACCTCGCGTTCGTCCATCCGACGTACGCGCTCTTCGTCGCGATCCCGCTCGCCGGCTTCGGGCTCGCGCGCACGCTGATCGCAGGTGTCGATGCGCGCCGTGCTGCCGGTGCGCTCGCTTCCTTCGGCGCGCCGGTCGCGCTCGTCTTCGCGTGGCTGCTGCCGATCGTGCGGGAGACGCAGTCGCACAACCCGGGTGCGGCCGAGCAGGCGCGTGCGCTGAAGCAGTACGCCACCGACCTCGTCGTGCACTCCTCGCAGAGCTACGCGCTTACGCCCGGCGTCGTCGCACGCACCGGCGCGATCGCCGTTGCGGCGCTCGTCCTCGTCCCGCTCGCCGGGCTCGCGGCGCGCCGACGCTGGAGCGCGTTCGTGCTCGGCGGCACGGT
>JANMWV010000026.1:0-11356 GCA_031394165.1 Actinomycetes bacterium | reverse complement strand
CGAGCTCGGCCCCGAGAGTGCGACGCGGCCGACCTCGAGCACGTACGCCGTCTGCGCCAGTTGCAGCGCGATGTGCGCGTTTTGCTCGACGACGAGCACGGTGAGGCCTTCGTCGTTCAGATCCTTGATGATGCGGAAGATATCGGTCACGAGCCGCGGCGCGAGGCCGAGCGACGGCTCGTCGAGCAACAGGAGCTTCGGCCGTTGCATGAACGCGCGCGCGAGTGCGAGCATCTGCTGCTCGCCGCCGCTGAGCGTGCCGGCCTGCTGGTTCTTGCGCTCCTCGATCCACGGGAAGTACTCGGTGACCTGCGCAAGCTCGGTCTTGATCGAGCCGCGGCGTGTGTACGCGCCGAGTCGCAGGTTCTCCCAGACGCTGAGCTCGGCAAACGTGCCGCGACCCTCGGGCACGTGTGCGATTCCGAGCCGCGCGACGTCGTCGGGGCCGCCGCGGCCGAGCGCGCGGCCGGCGAAGCGGATCTCGCCCCCGTCGCGTCGCACGGTGTTCGAGATCGCTCGTAGCGTCGTCGTCTTGCCCGCGCCGTTCGCGCCGAGCACGGCGACCATCTGTCCCTCGTCGACGGTCAGCGACACTCCGTGCAGCGCCTGCACGGGGCCGTAGCGCGCGCGCACGTCGTCCAGCTCGAGCAGCGGCGCCATCTACGCGGTCTCCTCCAGCTCGCCACCGAGGTACGCCTCGATCACCGCGGGGTCGCGTTGCACGGTCTCGGGTGGGCCGGTCGCGATCGTGCGCCCGAAGTTGAGGACGTGTACGTGGTCGGAGATCTTCATCACGAGGTTCATGTGATGCTCGACGAGCAAGATCGTCAGCTTCAGCTCGGTGCGCAGGTGCTTGATGAACGCGCCGAGCTCCTCGACCTCCTCGTGGTTGAGCCCGCCCGCCGGCTCGTCGAGCAGGAGCAGCCGCGGCCTGGAGACGAGTGCACGCGCGAGCTCGACGCGCTTCAGCGTGCCGAAGGGCAGACCGGCGGCCGGCTTGCGTGCGTGCTCGCCGATCTGCACGAGCTCGAGCGTCTCGAGCGCGCGCTTGTGCAGCTCATGCTCGGGCCTGAAGCGCGAGACGGTGTGCGCGCCGACCAAGACGTTCTCGAGCACCGTCATCGTCGGGAAGAGCTCGACGTTCTGGAACGTCCGCGCGATCCCGAGCTTGACCACGCGGCTCGGCGGCGTGTGCAACAGCGAATGGCCGTCGAACACGACGTCGCCGGAATCGACGCGGTAGAGCCGCGTGATCACGTTGAACGCAGTGGTCTTGCCCGCGCCGTTGGGACCGATCAGCCCGGTGATCGCGCCTTCCTCGGCGCCGAGCGAGACGTCGTCGAGCGCGACGATGCCGCCGAAGCGAAGTGAAGCGTGCGCGAGAGAGAGGAGAGCCATCCGGAGAGGCCCAACCCTACGGAATCCGGCTGCCGGCGCAAAGGGCCTCCGTCTAGGCCGAGGCGCGCCCCTCGCGGGCGGCGAGGTATTCCGCCCACAAGTGCTCCATCGTGGTCGCACGCGGTGCGTCGACGTGCGCCGGGTCGTACGCGCTGTGGTTGACCGCCCGGACGATCCAGCCGCCGTCCGGCGAGACGTCCAGCACGTTGATGCAGCCGGGCGATTGCTCGAAGCCGCCGAGGAAGCTGCGGTCGGCGGTGAGCGCGTGGCTGAGGATCGCGCGGTTGACCCCACCGTGGAGGACGAGCAGCAGCACGTCCCAGGTCTCGTCGGCGAGCAGGGCGGCGAGCTCGGGCAGCACGCGGTCGAAGAGCTCCGCGATCGACTCGCCGCCGAGGAAGCGCGTGTCGAGCGGTACGACACCGAGGAACGCCGTCGCCATCAGCTCCTGCACGGTGTCGAGCGCGAGGCCCCGGATGTCGCCGCTGACGATCTCGCGCAGCTCGTAGCGGGCTTCCGGCTCGATCCCGGGCGCGACGATCTTCGCGGTCTCGAGCGTGCGAGCGAGCCCGCTCGTGACGACGCGGTCGAACGCGACCCGCTCGAGCGCCGAGCGTGCGGCGTCTGCCTGCCGCCGGCCTTCCTCGGTGAGCACGACCTCTTCGGGGTCGACGCCTTCGAAGTACCGCACCTGTGCGTGACGCATCAGATAGATGCGCCGCCGCGTCCCACTCACTGCGCGCGCAGCGACCGGCCGCCTGCCGCCTGCATGCCGGCCATCATCCCAGGCGGCGCGACACCGTCGGCGAAGCGCGCTGTCAGCTCGCCGAGCAGCGCGTCGGCATCCCAGCGCCCGTCGCTCTCGAACAGCTCGCCCGCCGACCAGCCCTGGAGGGCGTTGATTGCGCCGCCCCACACGTGGAAGACCTGCCCGGTGATTCCCTGCGCCGCGTCGGCGCTCAACGCGACGACGAGCGGCGACATGTTCGCGGGGTCGAGCGGGTCGAAGCCCTCGGCCGGTGCGCCCATGTCGAACGTCTCCTCCGTCATCCGCGTGCGCGCGTTCGGTGCGAGGCAGTTGACGGTCACGCCGTAACGGTGCAGCTCCTGCGCGGCGATGAGCGTGAAGCCGGCGATGCCCGCCTTCGCAGCCCCGTAGTTCGCCTGGCCGATGTTCCCGAAGACGCCCGAAGGGCTCGACGTGTTGATCACACGGCCGCGCACCTCCTCGCCTGCCTTCGATTGCTCCCGCCAGTAGGCGGCGGCGTGGCGCGTCGGGGCGAAATGACCCTTGAGGTGGACGGCGATTACGCTGTCCCACTCCTCCTCGGTCATGTTCACGAGCATGCGGTCGCGGAGGATCCCGGCGTTGTTCACGAGGATGTCGAGCCGTCCGAAGGCGTCGAGGGCCGCCTGCACCAGCTCGCCTGCCTGCGTGAAGTCGGCGACGTTCGCGCCGTTTGCGACAGCCGCACCGCCCGCGCGTTCGATCTCCTCGACGACCTGCTGGGCAGGCGTCAGGTCGTTGCCCTCCCCGGCGAGCGAGCCGCCGAGGTCGTTGATGACGAGCTTGGCTCCGGCCTGCGCGAGGGCGAGCGCGTGCTCGCGCCCGATCCCGCGTCCGGCACCCGTGACGATCGCGACCTTTCCCGTGAGATTCGGCATGTGAGAGAGAATACGCGCATGGACTTCACGCTCACGCCTGAACAGGAGCTGATCCGCGATTCGGCGCGCGCGTTCTGCGATCGCGAGGTCGTCCCGTATGCGCGGGAGTGGGATCGGAGCGAGCGGATGGACGAGGGAATCGTCCCGAAGCTCGCCGAGGTCGGGTTCCTCGGCTGCGCCCTGCCGGAGGAGCACGGCGGCATGGGTCTCGACACGGTTTCGTACTGCCTCGTGATGGAGGAGTTCGGGCGCGCCGACTCGTCGGTGCGCGGGATCGTCTCGGTGAACAACGGCCTCGCCGGCAAGACGATTGCGAAGTGGGGGACGGAGGCGCAGCGAGAGGAGTGGCTGCCGCAGCTCGCGTCCGGACAGGCCCTCGGGTGCTACGGCCTGACGGAGCCTGGCTCGGGGTCTGACCCCGCGTCGCTCGTGACGCGCGCGACGCGCGACGGCGGCGACTGGGTGATCGACGGCTCGAAGATCTTCATCACGCTCGGCTCGTGGGCCGGCGTCGCGCTCGTCTTCGCGCGCACCGGCGGCGAAGGGCCGCGCGGGATCACGTGCTTCCTCGTGCCGACCGCGTCGCCGGGCTTCAGCGCGCGCAAGATCGACGGCAAGCTCGGGCTGCGCGCGCAGGACACCGCCGAGCTCGTCTTCGACGGCGTGCGCGTGCCGGACTCGGCGCGGCTCGGCGACGAGGGCGCGGGGTTCAAGGTGGCGATGTCGGCGCTCGACAACGGCCGCATCTCGCTCGCTGCCGGCGCCGTCGGCGTCGCGCGCGCGTGCGTCGAGGCGTCGACCGCGTATGCCGCCGAGCGGACGCAGTTCGGCAAGCCGCTCGCGCAGTTCCAGCTGATCCAGGAGCTGATCGCGGACATGGCGGTCGAGACAGAGGCCGCGCGAATGCTGGCCTGGCGCGCGGCGGCGCTCGCGGACGCGGGCCAGTCGTACACGCTCGCCGCGTCGCAGGCGAAGTACTACGCGAGCGAAGTCGCCGTGCGGGCCGCGAATGCGGCGCTCCAGGTGCACGGCGGCTACGGCTACGTCGACGAGTTCCCGGTCGCGCGCTACCTCCGCGACGCGCGCGTGCTGACCTTGTACGAGGGCACGAGCCAGATCCAGAAGCTATTGATCGGCCGCGCGCTCACCGGCGAGAGCGCGTTTCTCTAGACGCCGCGGATGTCCAACGCCGCCACGTCCCGTGCCTGGCATGGGACGTGGGCTGCCGGGACAGTGTGTCCCCGTTCGACATCTTGCGTCGCCGCTGACTGCGAGGCAGGCTCTTCGGATGGGACAACGACCGCGCGACAATGCGCCGGGCATCCACCACGTCGTCGTCAAGTCGACGGGCCCGATCGACTATTTCGTCGATCACATCGACCGTCTCGACTGGCTCCGGCGCTTCGTGCGCGTACTCGACCGCTACACGTGGAGCTGCCTCCTCATCTGCCAGATGACGACGCATCTCCACGCGATCGTCGATGTCCCCGACTGGTCTCTCTCGGAGGGCATGCAACGCCTCAATGTCGGTTACGGAACGGAGTTCAACGCAAGGCACGAGCGAAGCGGGAACCTCGTCGGAGCCAGGTTCTGGTCGAAGCGGAGCACGACGAACGAGCAGCTCCTGGCAGCGTTTCGCTACGCCGCGCTGAACCCGGTACGAGCCGGCATGTGTGAGCGCGCAGAGGAATGGTTCTGGAGCAGCTTCGCGACGTCGTGCGGGCTCGCGACGACCTTCCCGTTCGTCGACGCGACGCGCGTTTGCGCTGCTCTGTACACCTCTCCGGACGACGCCGCACGAGCGCTGCTCGGCCTCGTGGGCGACGTCTGATAGAGCCACGTCCGGTGCCTGGCACCAGGCGTGGCTGTTGGAGACGAGCTCCGTCAGATGCTAGACCGGGCGGTACTTCTCGAGGAACTGCGGCGAGGCGATCTTCAGCCGCGCCTCGACGTCGGCCTTCACGCGCGCCAGCGTCCCCGGCGGTACGTCGCCCGCGCGGATGCGCGCGGCAAGCTCGCGCAGCGCGGAGTCGTCCACCGCCGGCAGTGCTTCGAGCTCGCGGTAGACGATGCCGAGCGCGTTCATCGCCACGAGGAGCCGAAACCGCAGCCGGTGATCCGTGAGCGTCGGCAGGATCTCCCCGCCGAGGAACTCGAGGATCGCCTCGCTCAACTCCTGTGCGGTCGGCCGCTCGCTCATAGGGCCGCCTCCACCTTTTCCAGCAGGTGGCAGATCTCGTACTCGACTTCGGCGCCGAGACGCCCGAGGATCGCCAGCTCGACGCTGCGGTCGAGCCCGCTGAGATGCCGCTGCGCCTGCGTCAGGCAGCCGATCGCCCAGGCGACGTTGCCCGCGAGCTCCCAGTAGTCGAGCTCCTCGGGCCGGACGTCCAGCCCGGTCAGCTCGTTGTAGCGCTCCAGGAACGGCTCGACGTCGCCGACGCCGCCGAGACGCTTCTCGGGAACGCCGAAGCGCCACGCGCGCACCATCCCGAACGCCATGTCGCGCACCGGATCGTCGAGGTGCGCGAACTCCCAGTCGAGGACGCCGACGAGCCCGTCCGGATCCACCACGACGTTGCCGATGCGGTAGTCGCCGTGATTGACGACCGCCGGCCGTTTCGGCGGCGCGTTCTCGCGGAGCCACCAGAGGCCGAGCTCGATTGCCGGATGCGGCTCGTCCACCTCGTCGAGCTCCACCACCATGCGTCCGATGCTCGCGTCGGGCAGGAACGGCAGACGCTCGGCCGGAATCGAGTGGATCTTCGCGAGCTCCTCCGCGAGCTGCACGGGCAGCCGCTCGCGCGCCGCGGCGAGCTCGTCCTTCTGCACGATCCGGCGCCCGATCGTGTCGCCCTCGAGCCGCGCCATCGCGAACGCCTCGCGGCCGGCGAGATCCGGCAGGTACCCGTACGGCCGCGGAGCCTTCACGCCGGCCTCGTACGCCGCCTCGATCACGGCGTATTCCTGGGCGAGGGTCAACGTGTGGTGGTGCATCACCGTCGCGGCGGCGCGGCGGACGATCAGGCGCTCCCCGTCCGCGTCCACGGCCCAGGCCTCCTTCGAGGCCCCGCCGGCGAGCAGGACCGGCTCGGTCATCTCGACCTCGCGCCCGAGCAGCTCCGACAGGCCTTGCTGAAACGCGTCCCTCATCTTCTGCGATCATTGCTGGGAATGGAGACTGTTGTCATCCCTGACCTGATCGCCGAGCGCCGCGAGCGCGTCCGCGCGTTCATGGAGGAGCATGTCTATCCGAACGAGGCAGCGTTGTTCGCCGAGGACGAGCAGGCCGACGCGCTGATCGCGGAGCTCCAGCAGGAGGCGCGCGACGCGGGCCTGTGGGCGCCGCACCTCCCCCCCGAGGCGGGCGGCAGCGGCAGCGGCTTCATCGAGTACGCGTACCTCAACGAGGAGATCGGGCGGAGCTTCATCGCGCAGCTGATCTTCGGCTGCCAGGCGCCCGACGCCGGTAACGGCGAGATTCTGCACCTGTTCGGCACGCCCGAACAGAAGGAGCAGTTCCTCGCGCCGCTCGTCTCCGGCAAGGCGCGTTCTTTCTTCGGCATGACCGAGCCCGAGAACGCCGGCTCCGATCCCACGAACCTCGACAGTCGCGCGGTGCGCGACGGCGACGAGTGGGTGATCAACGCGCACAAGTGGTTCTCGTCGGCGGCCGACGGCGCCGCCTTCGGAGTGCTCATGGCCGTAACCGATCCGGACGCGGCGCCCCACAAGCGCGCGTCGATGATCATCGTCCCCACCGACGCTCCAGGCTACGAGCTCGTCCGCAAGGTGTCGACGATGGGGCACGAGGGACGCGGCTGGGGCACCCACTGCGAGACGCGCTGGACGGACGTGCGCGTGCCGGTGTCCAACACGCTCGGCAATCCCGGCGAAGGCTTCAAGCTCGCGCAGAAGCGGCTGGGACCCGGGCGCATCCACCACGTGATGCGGTGGCTCGGGCAGATGCAGCGTGCCTTCGAGCTGATGTGCTCGTACTCGCTCGAGCGCACGGTCGGCGGCGAGCCGCTTGCCCGCAAGCAGACGATCCAGAACTGGATCGCCGAGTCGGCGGCCGAGATCCAGGCGTGCAGGCTGATGACCCTGCAGGCCGCGCACCGGCTCGATGAAGGCGACGAGGCGCGCGTCGAGATCTCGCTGATCAAGTTCTACGCAGCGCGCGTGCTGCACGACGTGATCGACCGCGCGATCCAGGTGCACGGCGGCCTCGGCGTCACCGACGACACACCGCTCGCCGTGATGTACCGCATGGCGCGGGGCGCGCGCATCTACGACGGCGCCGACGAGGTGCACAAGATGGTCGTCGCCCGCCGGATCCTCAAGTCGTTCGAGGACGGCGGGACCTGGCGCTTCACGTAGCGCTGCAGGGCGCGCGCGTGCGGCTCGAGCCGCTCGAGCCCGCCCACGAAGAGCCGCTGTGGGAGGCCGCGCGCGACGAAGAGGTCTGGCGCTGGATGCGCGTGCGCGCCGACGAGAGCCGCGACGCGTTCCACGACTGGTTCGAGTCGATGCGGGCCGGTGCGCTGCCGTTCGCGACGCTCGTCGACGGTGTGCCGCTCGGGCACACGAGCTACCTGAACGTGCGCGACGACGACCGCGTGGCCGAGATCGGGAACACGTGGCTCGCGCGGCGCGCCTGGGGGACGGGTGCGAACACCGAGGCGAAGCTGCTGCTCCTCCAGCACGCGTTCGAGGACGAAGGCTTCTTGCGCGTCGAGTTCAAGACCGACGCGAGCAACGAGCGCTCGTGTGCGGCGCTCGCCGCGTTCGCACATTTCGACGGCGTCTTTCGCAAGCACATGCTCGTGCGCGGCGGCGAGCGCCGCGACTCCGCGTGGTACAGCGTGATCGACGACGAATGGCCGGCGGCGAAGGCGGCGTTACAGCGCCGGCTGCCCGGAGGGGCGACCGGCGGTCAACGGTAGGCCGCGTGCAGCGAGGAGCACGAGCGCGACGAGCGCCGGCCCCTGCACGCCGTCGAAGTAGTAGCCGCTGTCGAGCGGATCGAGCGCGAGCCGCACGAGCACGACGACGAGCGGCACGAGCCATAGCGCATGCGGCGACCGTCGCGCCGCCCGCGCCACCCCGATCCCGACGGCGACGGCGAGCGCGCCCTGCGTGATCCGCCACGCCCAGCCGAACGACGTGCCCGGCTCGACGATGTGGCCGAGCAGCGACTGGTGCAGGATCACCCAGTGGTACTTGCCCATGGCGAAGTTTCCGGTCGCGATGAACGGCGCATAGAGGGCCGAAGCGATGACCGCCGCGACCGGCGCCGCCCGCGCGGCGTCGCGCAGGCGCGGTGAGAACGCGAGCACCGCGATGCCGAGGATGCCCCACGTCTCGACGCCCGCCGACAGGCCGACGATCGCAGCGGCGCGCAGCGTTCTTCCACGCCGCGCTTCCGCTCCCGCGACGATCCAGAGCAGCGGGAGCAGCGTGTTCGCCGGATGGCCGGCGTCGAACACGTGCGTTGTGAGGCCGGTCACGACCGCGAGCACGCCGGCGAGCGCGAGCAGCCGCGGGCGCTCGACGCCGAGCGTCTGTGCCGCAGCGGTGACGAGCAGTGCAGTGACGGCGGCGAGGACGGCGGCGAGCACCGCCGGCGACCGCCCCACGGTCCCGAAGAGGAGGAGCTGGATCGGGCCTGCCTGGATGAACGAGCTGTCGTACGTGTGGCTCCAGTCGCCGGAGAGCATCGTCTTGCCGGCGTTGACGAACAGCCAGCCGTCGCCGCCGTCGCTGCGCACGAACGGCGCGAGCGCCGCCGCAGCGGCGGCAGGCAGGATCCAGGGGAGCAGACGCCTCACCTGCTCTCTATCGGCCCTCGATCGAGGGATCTTTACCCGTCCCGGCGCACGATCTGCGTGCACCGGGCCGAGGCCAGCTGTGCGCCGTCGGTGTCGTAGAGCTCCGCCGAGCAGAACGCGACCCGCCGGTTCCGCTGGATCACGCGTCCCTCGGCGCGCAGCGTCCCGGGCCGCGCCGCGCGCATGAACTCGACCCGCAGGTCGGCGGTGAGGAAGCTCTCGTCCTGCTCGAGCACCGACCAGCAGGCACCGCCCATCGCCGTGTCGAGTAGTGTCGAGACCATCCCGCCGTGCACGATCGGGCCCGAGGGCGCGTGGAAGCAGTACTCCGGCGTCGCGTCCCACTCGATCACCGCGACGCCGTTGCCCTGCTCGATCGAGCGGTAGCCGAGCGTCAGCCAGATGTGAGGGGCCGGCAGGTCTCCGCCCCAACCCCTCCGGCTGCCGGGGCTCAACGCGGCCCCGGAATGTGCGGGAACCGGAACTGCACCACGCGGTTCGGCTGCACGACCCACGCGCCTCCGCTCTCCTCGGCGTGCAACGCCTGCAGCGCCGCCTGCGCGACGAACGACGGCTCCATCAGCGGCACGTCGAGCACGCCGCGCAGCTCGTCCGGGACGATGCCCGTGTCGGTGTAGCCGGGACACAGTGCGTTGATGCGGATGCCCTGGGCCGCGAGTTGCGGCGCGACGCTGCGCACGAAGCCGATCACTGCGTGCTTCGTCAGCGCGTAGACCGGATCCATCGGCGTGGCGGTGAGGCCGGCGAGCGACGCCGTCGCGACGATCGAGCCGCCGTTCGGCATCAGCCTCGCGGCGAGCTCGCGCACGCCGTAGACGACGCCGTGCAGATTCGCGCGCAACGCGCGCTCGTACTGCGCGTCGGTCAGCTTCGCCATCGACTCCTCGCCGGTGATCACGCCCGCGTTGAGGAAGGCCGCGTCGTACTCGCCCTCGAGCGCGCGCCACGCTGCGGGATCGCCGACGTCGAACTCCGGCAGGTCGAGCACTGTGAGCTCGGCGTCGCCGAGCGCCTGCGCGAACGCCTGCCCGAGGCCGCCGCGGCCGCCTGTGATCAGCACCTTCACGGGAGGAGCACGACCTTGCCGACGCTCTTCCGCGACTCCACGAGCTCGTGCGCCTGCTCGACCTGGTCGAGCGGGAACTCGCCGCCGACGACCGGCTTGAGCGCACCCGTGTGCCAGAGCCCGAGCAGCTCTCCGACGGCGGTGCCCACGACCTCGGGCTCGAAGCGCAGCAGGCGGCCGAGGTAGAAGCCGTACAGCCCGACGTTGCGCCCGACGAGGCGCGCGGGCTCGACGTCGGCCCAGGCGCCGGCGGCGGAGCCGATCGCGACCACGGCGCCGAGCGGCTTCAACCGCGCGAAGGATCCCGCGAAGAGCACGCCGCCGACGGGGTCGACGACGACGTCGACCTGCACGTCCTCGGGCAGCTCGTCGTAGACGTACGCCTCTGCGGCGCCGAGCTCGCGGCACACGTCGAGCTTGTCCGCCGAGCCGACGGCTGCGATCACGCTGGCGCCGAGCGCGCGCGCGACCTGGATCGTCGCGGTGCCGACTCCGCCCGCGGCTGCGTACACCAGGACGGTTGCCCCGCC
The DNA here is from genome assembly GCA_031394165.1 of Actinomycetes bacterium. Taxonomy (GTDB): domain Bacteria; phylum Actinomycetota; class Thermoleophilia; order Gaiellales; family Gaiellaceae; genus Palsa-739. The sequence continues at coordinate 845 of JANMWV010000026.1, read as the reverse complement.
CCGAATGCGCACCTGGCGCGTCAGGGGGATGTACGCGGTGAGAAACGTGAGCAGGAACGATGCTCCTTCTGCGAAGGTTGCACCGTCGGGGAGTGGGACTACTTGCGCGCGGTCGACCGCAACGAGCTCCGCGTAGCCGCCGGAGCCCGACGTGATCGCCATCACGCGCGTGCCGTCTTCGAGCTCGCCGGCGATCTCCGAGCCGAGCACTGCCGGCAGCGGCGGCATCTGCGGATAGCGGCCGCGCCGCACGAGCACGTCGGCGAAGTTGATCCCGGCCGCGCGCACGCGGACGAGCACCTTGTCACCGGCTTCGGGATCGGGAAGGTCGACGAGCTCGAACGGCCCGTCGACGGCGTTGAGGACCGCCGCTCTCACTTGTGCAGAGGCGCAGCCTCTGCAGCACTGAACATGTCGCGCAGCGCCGTCTTCCGGAACTTGCCGACGCTCGTCTTCGGGATCTCCTCGACGAACTCGATGCGCTCGGGCAGCCACCATTTCGCGAACTGCGGTGCGAGGAACTCGCGCAACTCGGCGGCCGTTGCGCTCGCGCCGGTCTTCAGCACGATCACGCCGAGCGGCCGCTCGTCCCACTTCGCATCCGGAATCGCGATCACCGCCGCCTCCGCGACCGCGGGATGGCCCATGAGCGCGTTCTCGAGCTCGACCGAGGAGATCCACTCTCCGCCGGACTTGATCACGTCCTTCGACCGGTCCTTGATCTGGATGAAACCGCGCGGCAGCATCGAGACGATGTCGCCCGTCTTGAACCAGCCGTCGTTCGTCCAGCGGTCGGCCTGCTCCGGCGTGTCGTAGTACCCGGACGCGACCCATGGGCCGCGCAC
>JANMWV010000607.1:0-4450 GCA_031394165.1 Actinomycetes bacterium | reverse complement strand
CGCGCCACACGGCCGCGGCCCCGCACGAGTGCGCAGCGCTGCTGCTCGAGCCATTCCAGCTGTCCCGAGTCGTCCCAGTCGCTCGTCATCCAGTCGCGCCAACTCCACACGCCCGCCGCATCCGGCCGCTCCGACGTCATGCCGGGCGCGCGGCCGAGCGCGGACGACACCTCCGCGGCGCGGAGCATCGTCTTCGTCGGCATGCAGGCGAAGTACGAGCACTCCCCGCCGACGAGCCTGCTCTCGACGAGTGTGATCTCCACGTCGTCGTCGAGTCGGCGGAGTGCGCCGACGAAATGCTCGCCGGTCGACCCGCCACCGAGGACCACGACTCTCATCGTGTCAGCAGCGCGTCGAGCCCGACCGTGAGCCCCGGCGGCAGCTCGCCGAGCTTCGACAGCGCAAGCAGCACGCCCGGCGCGAACGACTCGCGCGCCGTCGTGTCGTGGCGGATCGTCAACAGCTCCCCCTCCCCTCCAAACAACACAGCCTGGTGCGCGACCAGGCCGGGCAGGCGCACCGAGTGAATCACCGGGTCGCCGCCGACGAGCTCCGCGGTCATGCGCGCGGTCCCGGACGGCGCGTCCTTCTTCGCCTCGTTGTGCAGCTCGATGATCTCGGCGCGCGGGAAGTACGCGGCCGACTGCTGCGCAAAGCGCATCATCAGCACCGCGCCGATCGAGAAGTTCGCGGCGACGAAGAGCCGCAGGCCCTTCTCCTCGGCGAGTGCGTGCAACGAGTGCGCATCCCAGCCGGTGGTGCCGACGACGCACGAGACACCTTGCTCGAGCGCCGCGCGCACGTTCTGGGGAGCAGCGTCGGGCGACGTGAAGTCGACCGCCGCGTCGAGGCCGCGCACGTCGATCTCGTCGCCGATCTCGAAACCGCGCACGTCGTGCCCCGCGGCCTCGAGCACGGGCACGACTGCACGCCCGACCTTCCCCTCGGCGCCGAAGAAAGCGAGCCGCACGTCAGGCCGCCGCGCGGGCGAAGAGGCTGGCGTTCGCGTGCTGCACGGCGGCGCGGAAATGGTCCTCGTCGGGTCCGACACCCGAGGCCGAGAGCCGATCCGGCGCGAGCAGCAGGGCGGCGAGCTCGGCGAGTGCGTCCTCGTCGACAGCGTCGATCTCCGCGATGATCCGCTCGAAGGTCAGCAGCTCGCTGTCGGAGATGAGCGCCTTGCCGAGGCGACTCATGCGGTTCGACGTCGATTCCATCGAGAGCATGATGCGCCCCTTGACGCTCTCCTTGGCGCGGTCGAGCTCGCCGTTGCGGAACGTGCCGGCGGCGATCTCGCCCATCTGCTCGGAGCAGATCTCGACGCATGACGCGAGGTTCTCCTCGCGGGTGCCGAGGTAGATGCCGACGAGCCCCGTGTCGGTGTACTGCGACGTGAAGCTGTAGACCGCGTAGGCCATGCCGCGCTTCTCGCGGATCTCCTGGAAGAGTCGCGACGACGCGGAGCCGCCGAGGATGCCGTCCAGCAGCGACGCGGCGAAGCGCCGGCGGTCGGAGCGCGCGATCCCCGGTGCGCCGATGCACAGGTGGTACTGCTCCGTGTCCTTACGCTGGAACCGGACGCCCGGAGGCGGCGTCTGCACGAGTGGCTTGCGCAGGTGCGTCTTGCGACGCTCGGGGTCGGCGCTTCTGCGCTCGGCGCGCTGGAGCAGCGAGACGAGCCTGTCGTGGGTGATGTTCCCCGCCGCGGAGACGACGATGTTGCCGCCCGTGTACATCGAGCTGTGATAGCCCGCGATCGCGCGCCGACTGACCGTCGAGATCACCTCCGCCGTGCCGATCACGGGGCGCCCGAGCGCGTGCGAGCCGAAGACCGCCTCCGAGAAGAGGTCGTGCACGAGCTCGCCCGGCGTGTCCTCGTACATCGCGATCTCCTCGAGCACGACCTCGCGCTCCTGATCGAGCTCCGCGAACGCCGGCGCGAACACCATGTCGGTCATCACCTCGAGCGCGGTGTCGACGTGCCGGTCGGGAACGCGCGAGTAGACGACGGTGTGCTCACGCGAGGTCGCCGCGTTCAACTCGGCGCCCATCGCGTCGAAGGTCTCTGCGATCTGCTGCGCGTCGTACGAGCGCGAACCCTTGAAGAGCAGGTGCTCGATGAAGTGCGAGACGCCGGCGCGGTCGGGGCGTTCGTCGCGCGAGCCCGCGCCGATCCAGAACCCGAGTGACACCGAGCGAACGCTCGGCACCTTCTCCGAGATCACGCGCTCGCCCGAGTCGAGCTCGGAGAGGGTGTACTTCTGCATCGGGCGATGGTACTAGGCGACGAACTGGAGCCCGGAGCCGCTGCGCTTGGCCTCGTACAACGCCTCGTCCGCGAGCCGGAAGAGCAGCTGCGCGTCCCGGGCGTTCTCGGGGCACGACGCGACGCCGAAACTCGCACGCGGCCCGGCGACGTCGTCGACGATCCGCTTCACCACCTCGCGGGCCTGCGCCTCCCCCGCCTCGGCGAGCACGAGCGCGAACTCGTCGCCGCCGATGCGGAACGCGTCGTCGCCCTTGCGCACCGCGTCCTGGAGAATGCGTGCGAACACCTGCAGCGCTTCGTCGCCGGCCGGATGACCGAAGTGGTCGTTCAGCACCTTGAAGCCGTCGAGGTCGCAGATCACGAGCCCGAACGAGCGCTTGTAGCGGATCGCGCGCGCGACCTCGGCGTCGAGGCGCTCGACGAAGGCACGACGGTTGAGCAGACGCGTCAACGGATCGTGGTCGGCGAGGAATCGCAGCTCACGCCGGTGCGCCGCCGCGACGATCGCGGCTGCCGCCTGGTTGGCGAAGATGCGCAGCGCCTGAAGCTTCTCGTCCGAGGGCAGCAGCCGGTCCTCGGGCTCGTCCGCCCAGATGAGGCCGATCACGCCGCCCTTGCCGTCGTGCAGCGGCACGACGAGCCAATGGCGGTCCCACGCGCGCGGGCCGTGGCCGTTGCGGTGCGAGACGTACGGAAGGCTGTTGAGCCTGATGCGGCGCTCGGCCTCGTCGTTCGACAGCAGGAAGCAGCCGGAGACTTCGAACTGCGGGTCGAGCAGCGGCTCGACGTCCGCGAGGTCGAACTCGGACGCCAGCGCCGGGCCGTCCAGATCCCAGCCCACGGCTGCGCGCGCCTCGAGGCGATCGCTCACCGGGTCGATCAGCTGCACTGCGACGTGCTCGAAGCCGAGCGCGTCGCGCACGCCGCGGCAGACGTCGCGCAGGATCTCGTCGACGACGGGCTCGGCCGTGAGCTGCGAGGAGACCTCGAGGAGCTGCTCGAGCGCGAGCCGGTGGCGCGCCGCCTCGGCCGCCTCCTGCGCGGCCTGCACCGCGAGCGCCGCGTGGTCGGCGAGCGAGGCGAGCACGTCGAGCTCCTCGTCGCTCGGCCGAAGCCGGCTGACCGGCTCGTCGACGGAGAGGATCCCGAGCAGGTGCCCGCCCGAGTGGCGCATCGGCAGGAAGAGCGCGTCCTCCGGGTGCCAGGCGCCGTCGCCGACGCCCGGGTCCCCGGGCGGCACCGGGTCGGCCGGCGGGACGTAGCTGTAGCCGGCGTTGTCCCAGTCGTACGCGCCGGCGGGGACGACGTAGGCGCCGCGGCGATGGAAGCGCTCCGAGAGCAGCGTGTCCCACTCCTCGAGCGGCCGAATCTGGCCGAGCAGCGCGGCGCGCGCCGCCACTTTGCCGTGCACGGTCGTGACGGTGAAGTCGTTCCACGCAGGCCGGTAGAGGTTGATCACCACCGTCTCGTAGCCGAGCGACTCGGCGATGGTCCGCGCGATCGCCGCGAGGAGCTCGGGCAGATCCTCCTCGGCTCGCACGAGGCGGGTGACCTCGAGCAATCCCCGCAGTGGGGAGACAGGTGACGGCGACGGCGGTGCCATGGCGGGGTTTTCGTTCCCCTGCCCGTTCATCGGCAACCGCGGTCCTCCTCGTGAGTCCGTGCCGGTTGCAAGTGGTCCCAAATGTCAGCGCGCGAGCGCCCGCGCCACCATGCCCACAGAGAAGAGGGCGGCCCGTAGGCCGCCCTCTCCAGTGCTCGCGCTCTCTGCAGTGCTCGCGCTATCTCCGGCCGCCGCGATCGCCGCCGCGGCTTCTGCCGCGGTCGCCTTCACGGGGGCGCCGCTCCTCCGACGGAGGACGCGGCGGAGCGTCCTTCGCCCGCTCCACGAGCTCCTCCGGCTGGACGAGGGTGCCGTTCTCGTGCTTCGCGACGAGCTTGAGGCCGATGCGGCCGCGCGCCTTGTCGACTTCCTGCACGATCACGTCGACGACGTCGCCACGCGCCATGACGTCCTCGATGTGGGCGACGCGGCCCGGGCCCACGTTCGAGACGTGGAGAAGGCCGTCGGTGCCCTTCTTGAGCTCGACGAACGCGCCGAACTGCGTCGTCTTCACGACCTTGCCCGTGAAGGCGTCGCCGACCTCGGGCTCCTTCGTGAGCGACTCGACCGCAGCGATC
>JANMWV010000579.1:0-3648 GCA_031394165.1 Actinomycetes bacterium | reverse complement strand
GTGCGCGGGTCTTGGTCGTGGTGGCTGCCTTCACCTTCGCCGGCTTCTTGGCCGGCTTCTTGACGGTCGTGGTGGTGGTCGCGGTGGTTGCCGCCGTCGTGGTCGCGGGTGCCGTCGTCGTGGCAGCCGTGGTTGCAGGTGCAGTCACGCACGACGGCTTCGTGATCGTGTTCGTGTCCAGCGTGACGGCGCCGTCACGGGCCAGTACACGTCCTTCGACGGTCGTGCCGGTGGTGACGGTGATGCTCTGCTGGGCGATGATCGTTCCCCGGAAGCTCGAATTGGTTCCGAGCGTCGCCGAGCTGCCGATCTGCCAGAACACGTTGCACGCCTGGGCGCCGTTGGTCAGGGCGACCTGGCTGCCCGATGCGGTGGTCAGCGTCGAGCCCGCCTGGAAGACGAAGACGGCGTTCGCGTTACCTGCGGCGTCGAGGGTGAGCGTTCCGGTCAGCCCGACCGAGCTCGCGGAGTTGTAGACGCCTGCGGTCAGCGTGCGTCCGCCGAGGTCGCCGGAGATCGGAGACGTCGGCCCCTGCCCGGCGGCGTTGTTGAACGCGGTGACGAGGTCGGTCTTCGCCTGCTGCGTCACGCCGTCGCCGGCGTGGTTCGTCCCGGAGATGGTCATCGACGACAAGCCGGTGATCGTCGTCGTCGGGAACGTTCCGAGATCGCCGTTGAGCTTGGTCGGTCCGGTGTCCGTGACTCCGGCGCCCGCCAGGACGACAAAGCTGTCGGCGGCACCGAGCGGCACCCCGGTCGAGGCAGCCTGGGCGCCGCCGACGAGCGCGACGAGCAGACCGACCGAGAAGAGTGCGGCGAGTGTTGCAACCGACATGGCGCCGAGCCGTGCGCGCCTTGTGCCGTGCAGATACTTGGAGAGCTTCATCGTTTCGTTCCTTTCCTCAACGTGCATGAGCGTCGACCAGGACATCGATCGACGTACCCCGACCTGCGCTGCTGAGGGCGGATTCCTCTTCGGTACGGATGGTTCCGGACCTAGAGGACGACCGGCGGCGCCGGTCGATGAGGCGCCACCACCCGGTTTTATGCCCGATGTGCCGGTTGCTAACCCTTGTTCGGCGACCCGGCGGGCAACGGTGCCGTCGCTGGCATGAGGAGCTCGTGGCTCTCGACGACCGCCGAGGCTACGTCTGCGAGCTTGTGGCCGTTGTGCTTGGGAGTGATCGCGTAGCAGCTCGAACGCCTTGTTGGCGTTGATCGCGTGGCGGGCCATCAGGATTCCCTTTGCCTGCTCGATCAGCGCCCGGCGCCCGAAGGCTCCTTGCAGGTTCTGATACTCGCTGAAGCGTTGGAGGGTGATGTCGATCGCGCTCTGAAGCTCCTCGGGGGTCGTATCGACGATGTACGCGAAGACGCCGCGTTTGGCCGCCTCTCGGACGTACGCCGGATCCTTCGCCGACAGCAGGGCGATCACCGGGCAGGAGGCCTCGCGCACGATCTCGGAGATCAACTCGAGCGCGTGATCCGACGACAGCCCGAGCCCGACGAGCGCGACGTCCGGATGCTCTCGTGCCGTGACGGCGCCGACCTCGCGCACGTCGATCGAGCGGGCGATTACCTCGTGGCCAAGCCCTGCAACGACCTCGGCCAACAGCTCGAGGCGGTCGCGGCGCTCGTTGGCGATCAGGACGCGCATGGTGCGACACCTCTTCTCAGACCGAAAGAGCAACTTCTCGAGCGCCCGGATTCTACCGGAAACGGCGGCGTTAGCGCCTGGACGCTTGCCTGTGGAGTCGTCACCGGTTGTACAGTTCTTGCCGCGCCACAACGACCGGCGCAGCGTCTCCCCTCCAGGCCAGAGTGGGCCTGGGAAAACGATCCGCCTCAGCAAGCAGGCCGGAGCAGCCAGTCGACCGCAGTCTCCGGTCGGCAATCGGGCCCCGAGACCGAGGGAGGATCGATGTTGAAGATCGACGACCAGGCAGTTACCGCCGGTCGCGCCCGTGCTCGCGCCCCGGCGCGGGTGCTGATTGTCGACGACGACCCGGCGATGCGGATGCTCTGCTCGATCAACCTGGAAATGGAAGGCCTCGTCGTCCTCGAAGCGACGGGCGGCCGGAGCGCGCTGGCGCGGGCGCGGGCCGAGCTGCCCGACCTTGTCCTCACCGACGTGAGCATGCCCAGGTTCGACGGCTTCCAGCTCGCCGCCGCGCTTCGCGGCGACAAGCAGACGCGCGAGATTCCGCTCATCTTCCTCAGCGGCGAGAGCAGCGCCGCGAACAGGGCTCGTGCCGAGCAGCTCGGCGCGCTCGCCTACCTGACGAAGCCCTTCGACCCGCCGCTGCTCGCCGTCGCCGTCGTCGATGCGCTCGCCCGCATTGGCAAGCTCGAGCGATCAGCCGTTGCGGATCGAGGAGACGACTGACGCGATCGCGGCGCGGCGCGGTACCTGTTCACCTTCGTCTCATCTCCTTCGTCATAGCCTAGGACGATTCGTAGCGATCCCAAACGGTCTTCGCCTCCTGCGTTGGCGGCAGGGCAGGCACACCGGTTCGAGCAGCGCGTGCGGCGCAAGCGGCGCGTCCGCCGGCGCCGCGTTGTCGCAGTCATCGTCGTGCTGCTCGCACCTGCCGTCTACTCGTACGTGACCACCGTCGCACGCCCTTCGAGCCTTCCGTTGGGCATCCGCAGTGTCGAATGGCTTCGCACCCACCACGGCGCGTGGATCGTCAACGATGCCGAGCGGCTCTATTACGGATGGAATGCGCCCAAGAAGGGCGGCCCGGCGCTGGGAACCCTTCCCAGGGTCGGTGCAGCGTCACCACGCGCTCGAGCCTCGCACGCCTATCTCCCAAAGTCGATCGTCCCGATCGTGCGCCCTCGTCTGCGCGGAGAAGGGACCTGGTTGTCGACTGGGAGGATCGTCGATGGCGCGTCGCCCGTTCTCGTCGCCACGTTCCGCCCGGACCCGGCTTACCCGCGCATGGTGGCGTACGTTGCCTGGTTCGACCACACGCGTACTCAACTCGCCCTCTACCCAGGCAGGTATGAGCCACCGTATGCGAATCCGCGCGGGCCGATGCAAGTGCCGCTCGATCAACGCTGGCGTCTGCTCGCGACGTTCAACAGCGGCTTCCTCACGCGTGACAGCCACGGAGGCTTCTTCGTCAACGGCGACAGCGCTGCGCCGCTGCGCCAAGGTCAGGGCACCGTGGTCGCCTACAAGAGCGGTCGCGTCGACATCGTCTCCTGGCGAGGGGGAGCAACGCCCCCGAGCAACGTCGTGTTGGCCCAGCAGAACCTGCCGCTGATCGTTTCCAATCGGAAGCCGAATCCGCTGCTCTCCGACGGGTCGCTGTGGGGCAGCACGCTCGGGAACGCAGTGCGCGTGTGGCGCAGCGGCGTCGGTATCGACCGACACGGGAACCTGATCTACGCAGCGGCGACCGACCAGACGGCGGCGAGCCTCGCGGACGTCCTGATCCACGCGGGCGCTGTGCGGGCGATCGAGTTGGACATCAACGCCGAGTGGCCGAGCCTGATCACCTACGGACGCGGCGGCGTCGGGTTCGCGACGAAGGTCGTACCCAACACCCAGCAATCGATCGGCCGTTATCTCGTGCCGGACGATCGTGACTTCTTTGCGGTGTACCGGCGCAGCGGCCGAGCCGCGCTGAAGCAGGTGCC
>JANMWV010000105.1:0-3880 GCA_031394165.1 Actinomycetes bacterium | reverse complement strand
GGTCGTTTGTGGGGCGGGTTCTCCGTCCGCCCCCCCCCGGGGGGGGGGGGGGGGCGGCGGTCGGCTGGGGGGTTCCCAGCCACCGGCCGGGGGGGGCCCCCCCCCGCCGCGTGATCGCGGGCCGGAGACCCGGCGAACGTTGCCGGTCAGGCCACTACGGCCATGCCGGTTACGGGTCGGGCTCGTCCTCGCGCTGCGGCAGGAGCCGGTCGGCCCAGGCAGAAGTGCGTTCTTCCTGTGCTTCCTGAACGAGCGCGGCCTCGATCGCGGCGCGCTCCTGCTCACTCGGCTGCGGCGTGATCTCGAGACCCATTCCCAGACAGGCTAAGGTCCCGCGCGATCGGGGTCGATCAAAGGGTCGAGTGGGTCGCCGTCTCCTCATTGCCGCAGTCGTCCTCACGCTGGTCCCAGCCGGCTCGGCCGCCGCGTCCGTGCGCGGCGCAGGCACGCCCGCGCGCTCATGGGCGGCGGGCGAGATCCGGACGGTGACCGCCGCGGGACTGATGGGGACGAAGGACAGCGTGCGCTTCCGCCCCGCGGACACGCTGACGGCCCAGACGCTCGAGGACCTCGTCTTCGGCCTGAAGCAGACCGTGTTCCCGCCCGACCCGGTACCGGTGCCGCCGCCCGCGAATCCCGTGACGCCGAATCCCGGCATCCCGGCGCCCGGCATCCCGGCACCCACCGTCCCGGGAACGACGACCACCGTGACGACCGCTCCCGCGACGACGACTCCCGTGACGACGGCTCCGACCACGACCGTCCCGACGACGACCGTGCCGACGACAACGACCCCGACGGTGACCACTCCCGTCGCGCCCTTGCCGGCTCCTGTCCCGGCCGCGGTTCCGGCAGCGCCGAGGAGGCTCGCCCAGCCCGACGCCTCGGTGACGATGGCGAAGCTCGACCTGCGACTCGTGCAGGCGCTCGGCCTCGGGAAGGCCGCGAACGTGTTCACCGCCGGCGCGCGCGCCGCCGGCCTGAAGGTGCCGGGCCGCTTCGGCACCGAGGTGGTCGCCCGTCTGCTCGGCCTGCGCACGAACCATCCCGCGCAGGACGACAGCCTCGAGCTGCTGCCGAACGACCACGCGACGCGAGCCGAAGCCGCCTACTCCGCCGCCCAGGTACTGCACTTCACGGGCTGGGAGGTCGCGGCCGTCCAGAGCGCGGCCGACAGCTTCGCGCTGCCCGAGCTCTCGAACTGGCAGGCCGCGATCCTCGACACCGCCGTCGCCCGCATCGGCATGCCCTACATCTGGGGCGGCACGAGCGACGGCCCGGAGAGCCCCTTCGGTGTCTCCTCGCGGGGCGGGTACGACTGCTCCGGGTTCGTCTGGCGCGTCTACAAGCTCGAGCCCTACCCCGCGAGCGGCACGCTGCCGCTCGTGCTCCGCGGCCGGACGACCTTCGAGATGAGCGTCGAGGTGCCGCGCTCGCAGCGAATCGGCTTTGCGACGCTCCAGCCGGCGGACGTCATCTTCTTCGGCGACCACGGCCCGCGCTCGCAGGCCGCCGAGATCGACCATATGGGCATCTACGTCGGCAACGGCTGGTTCATCCAGTCGTCGGGTCAGGGCGTCGCCCTCGCGAGCCTCGGCGGCCGGTACCGACACGAGTTCGCGTGGGCGCGCAGGCCGCTCGCCGAGGCAGGATTGTCCGGCTAACCGCGCGGCGTTCCCTCCATTTCCAACTTTCGAGGGATATTGGCAACGAACGCCACGATCCCCCGGTCGGGTGATTCACTGAGCCGCCGCCAGGATGCAGAATCCTCCTGTCTGGCGTCCCGATCTCTCTGGAGGAAACATGTTGGAGTGGAAACCGCGGCTCGTACTCCTGTTGGTGGCACTGTCGAGCCTCGCCGTGTTCGCGTCGCTGCTGCAGTTCGGCTTCGGCACGGGCATCGACAACTACGGCTGGTAGAACAATCTCGCACCGTGGTGGGGAGACCAAGGTGAGGAATAACTGCCTCAGTAGCTGCGTACCCGCCTCTGCTCGCCGGCCCTCCAGGGTCGCGACAGGGCGGTGACCGCGTCCGCCAGAGTTCCCTCTAGAGTTCTCGCGCTCGTGGCCCCCGTCTGTGTGGCGGGGGTCGCGGCCGTTTGTGCAGCTGCTGTCACCTATGTGACGACGCCTCATTCGGCCGGCGACATCGCCGCGGTCGTGGGACTGTTCATTGGCATGGTCCTGGCCGAGCGCTTCCCGGTCCCGGTCGAGGGCATGGACGCGGGCGGGGTCACGCTCGGCTTCGTCTTCGCGGTCGCGGGGATCGTGCTCTTCGGCTGGCAGGCAGGCGTGCTGATCGCAGCCGGCGGTCCGACGGTGACCCACCTCATCGGCCGGCGACCGCCGATGCGCGTCGCCTACAACGGCTCGATGTTCGCACTCGCCGCGCTCGCCGGCGGGCTGGCGATCGAACCGATCCCCGAGACCTCGGTGGCCGGTCTCCTGGCGCGGATCGCGATCTGCGCGTTCATCTACAACTGGGTCGTCAACCTCGTCCTCATCAGCGCGGTGCTCGCCGTCAACTCCGGCAAGCCGTTCTTCAAGCTGATGGTTGCGAACGTGCGGCAGACCACCGCACCGTTCGCGCTGATGGCGTCAGCGGCACTGATGCTCGTGGTGCTCTGGGAGCGCTCCCCCGCTCTCTCGATCGCGCTCGTCGGGCCGCTGCTCGCCATCGCCCTCTACCAGCGCTCGACCTTCAAGGCGTTGCGCGCAATGCGGCTCGCGCTCACGGATCCGCTCACCGGGCTCGGAAACCACCGGCACTTCCACGAGCGGCTGCAACGCGAGCTGACGGATGCCGAGCATGACGGCAAGACGCTCAGCCTGTGCCTCGTCGACATCGACGACTTCAAGCGCGTCAACGACCGCTACGGGCATCCGGTCGGCGACCGCGTGCTCGGGCAGGTCGCGTCGCGGCTCCGCCAGGGCGGCGAGAGCTTCCGGCTCGGCGGCGACGAGTTCGCGGTGCTGCTGCCGGGGCTCGACGAGCGCGCGGCGATCAGCGTCGCCCGCTCGATCGTCGAGCGCATCAGCGGTTTCGAGATCGAGCAGGTCGGGGCGATCACGGTGAGCGCCGGCGTCGCGGCCTATCCGGCGCAAGGCGTGGGCCGCGACGAGCTGATCCGGCTCGCCGACAGCGCGCTCTACTGGGCGAAGGAAGACGGCAAGAACCGCGCGCGCACGTATCAGGCCGCAACGTCGATCGAGCTCGCGCAGCTGCAGCAGCTCGCGCAAGGCCCCGATCGTGCCGCCCGGTACCGGGCGGCCGCCAGCCTCGCGAAGGCGGTCGACGCTCGGGACGTCTACACCGGCAGCCATTCGGAGCGCGTCGGCGAGCTCTCGGCGCGCATCGCGCGGCGTCTCGGGATCGACGAGCCGCAGATCGAGCTGACGCGGCTCGCGGGCAGCCTCCACGACCTCGGCAAGCTCGCGATCCCGGAGGAGATCCTGCGCAAGCCGGGCGCGCTCAACGAGTCGGAGCGGCTCGTGTTGCAGCGCCACCCGCAGATCGGCTACCGGATGCTCGAGAGCCTCGGCGTCGAGCCGATCGCCGAGTGGGTGCTCCACCATCACGAGCGCTGGGACGGCAGCGGCTATCCCGACCGGCTGCGCGGCGAGGAGATTCCGCTCGGCGCACGCATCATCTTCGTCGCCGACGCGTTCGACGCAATGACGTCGGAGCGCGTCTACCGCAAGCCGCTCGCCGAGAGCGACGCGGTTGCTGAGCTGGAGCGCTGCGCCGGCTCGCAGTTCGACCCGGCAATCGTCGAAGCGTTCTCGGAAGAGCTAGGGCTAGTCCCGCAGCGCACCGCCGAGCTCGTTTCGTAGCGCGCCCCGCCGCGGCGAGTAGTCGGCGCCGGCTTCCGCGACGCCG